>CAZITO010000001.1:0-86427 GCA_964542225.1 uncultured Bacteroidaceae bacterium
AAAGAACCTGAGCGTATGAGCCTCCGTTGGTTGCTTTCCACTCAAAACCTTTGGCTGTTATGGTTTGATTGCCCGCATCGGTTATCGCTCCGTTAAGGGTGGCGGTGGTTTGTGCTATGTTGGTCGCAACATTTGTCGCCACCGTAGGCTCAACAGGTGTAACAACACCATTTCCATTTATTACAACATTGTCTATACCCACTCCGTAACCTCCATGACAAGATGCAAGAAAGGCTATTTGATAAGTATCACTTGCACTTGGCAATGCAACAGTATTTGTTTGACTAATAGTATTCCAACTGCCCGATGAATTTGGTCCATGTGAAGCCAAAATTGTCCAATCCTCCGTAGAACTTGTTCTATAACAAACATATATAGAATCGTTAGCAGAACCGTCTGAATGTGCTTCCCAATCATACGATAACATAGGCGAAGTTAAAGAAGTGATATCAAAGACAGGGGAAATCAAACGAGTGGAGCCTTCATCAAAACTCCTATGAGCATATTTGCCGGAAGTAGGTGTTTGTATGGTCCAATTACGCGAACCCGATACTATTTCATTAGTCCAACAACCAAGGTCAGAAGTAGATAATGTTTCAAAGTTCTCTGTATAAGGGAAGTTGGTAATGGTAGCACATTCCGTACGGAAGGAAATAACTTGTGATTGAGGTTGAGATTCTTCGTTGCAAATTGCCTTAACATACAAGTCGTAGGCAGTGGCAGGATTAAGTCCGCTAATGGTTGCAGTCCAAGTGTCAGAGGTTTCACCTGCTGTAGCGGTGGTTACAGGCGTGTTGTAATTCGTTGCTGAATTTTCCTTATAATAAACCTCAAAACTTTCTCCGGTAGAAGTCCAAGAAACAGTTACTTGGTCTGTAGTTGCTGTTATTTCTATGTTATCAGGACGAGAACAAGCAGGAATAACATCCAAGTTTACATCGTCTACATACACAGAAGAAGAGGTGGCAGATTTTAAAGCAATATAAGCCCCCGTACCGCTATAAGTTGATAGTGGCACTTCAAAAAGAGTGTATTCGGAGGTTAAATTAATAGTAGAAATAGATGTAAATGTGGAGTTATCGGCAGGATCAGTCATAACACCAACCTCCAAACCTCCGTTACCACCATACGTAGATGATGATTTTGCATAGAATGAAAGTTGCAAAGTATTCAAAGGCAAGACCTCTGTATCTATCACAGGAAGTATACCATAACTATTGCTTGAATAAAAATAAAGTGAATACGTGCCACTATTGGAAGAAGAACTATAAGAATATGGGTATTGTGCGTAAGAAGAACCACTTATTCTTTGCCAACAAGAAGGCAATGGATAAGAGGATGTTCCACCCGTATTGTTTGCAGCCTCAAAGCCCCAGTTTTGAGGAACAGTAGTAATAGCAACACAAGAAGTAACAAAAGATTGAACACTCGAAGAAAGTTGGGTTTCTTCGTTGCAAATTGCCTTAACATACAAGTCGTAGGCTGTAGCAGGATTAAGTCCGCTAATGGTTGCAGTCCAAGTGCCAGAGGTTTCACCTGCTGTAACGGTGTTTATAGGCGTGTTGTAATCTGCTGCTGAACTTTCCTTATAATAAATCTCAAAACTTTCTCCGGTAGAAGCCCAAGAAATAGTTGCTTGGTCGGCAGTTGCTGTTATTTCTACGTTATTAGGACGAGAACAAGCAGGAAGAACATCCAAGTTTACATCGTCCACATACACAGAAGAATAAGTAGTAGCAGATTTTAAAGCAATATAAGCCCCCGTACCGCTATAAGTTGATAGTGGCACTTCAAACAGAGTGTATTCGGAGGTTAAGTTAATAGTAGAAACATTAGTAAATGTAGAGACATCCGTAGGGTCAGTCATAACTCCAACCTCCAAGCCTCCGTTACTACCGGACGTAGATGATGTTTTTGCATAGAATGAAAGTTGCAAAGTATTCAAAGGCAAGACCTCCGTATCTATCAAAGGAAGTATACCGTAACTATTGCTTGAATAAAAATAAAGTGAATATGTGCCATTATTTGGATAATAATTATAAGAATACGGGTATTGTGTAGATGAACCACTTTTTCTCAGCCAACAAGAAGGCAATGGATAAGCAGGTGTTCCACCTGTATTGCCTGCAGCCTCAAAATCCCAACTTTGAGGAACAGTGGTAATGGCAACACAATAAGTAGTAAAGGTCAATGTCTCAGAATAATATACAGCATTATCCGAAGAGCAAATATAACCAACTTTCCAGTTGTATGTGGTGTTAGGTTGTAGGTTTTCAAGCGTATAAACTCCATTCTCATCAAGAGAAACATTTGTTATGGAATCAAATTCTGTTGCAGATGTTTCTTTGTAATAAAGAATCAGACTTGTTTCAGAAGAGTTCCAAGTAAGGTCTATGGTACTGCTACTTGGGTTGCTTGACATCAAACGAGTAGGTTCAGAACAAGAAGGTATTTCTTCCACTGTTACATCATCCAAATACCAATAAAAACTGCTACTGTTGGTTACATGGCGAAAAGCAATATATCCCGTTGTTACCTCTGCTAAATCTATGTTGTTAAAATCAACTCTGTATTTGTGATAAGCACTGTCTACAAGGTCATAAACACTGATAGAGTCCAACATAACAAAAGTACTTGCATTGGTAAGGTCGGTTACATAACCCACATCCAAACGACCTGAATTATAACCATTATTAGCAGGGTTTGATTCCGGTCTTGTCCAAAATGAAACAGAAAGTTGATTTAAATCCGTATTAAATGCAGGCAAAACTGCAATGGCGGCAGTGCTTGTATCAGAGGTAGAATGAAATTCCAACCCCTTTGCAGAATTGTGCCCTCTGTAACTACCGTTGCTTACACAAGGATAAGATGCATAAGGAGAATATGATTGAGTTATACTGTTGATAAACGACCAGCAAAGAGGACGGGCATTATCTTCTATATCCTCAAAATTTGCCGTATAAGGGACATCAAAAGTAGCACAAGCCGTTGTAAAGGTATAAATTTGAGAATTTGCCTCTGAGTTATCAGTGCAAACGGTTGCTATATAGAATTTGTAAGTTGTGGCAGGTTGCAAGTTTTCCAATGTATACGAGCCATCGGTCAAAGTAACATCCAAACTTGAATACTCTACCTCATCTCCGGCAGAAGCCTCTTTGTAATACAATTTGAAGTTTGTTGCCTCAGATGTCCAAGCAATAGCCACGCTGTTGGCAGTAGTATTATTTGTAACAATATTTGACGGCTCCAAACAAGATGGAATAGTATTTATTGAAATATCATCCATTTGATATTCTCCACAATAATCAAAATAACCATCAGTTGTTCCCAAATACTTTATTGCAATGTAATAATCGTTACCTGTATATTGCGTAAATTGATTAAAATCTATTGTTTGCAAAGAATAAGTAGTAGTTATGCTTGAGTTTGCTATGGTTTTAAGAGCAACAAAAGTATTTGTATCATTAGGGTTGGTCATAAGACCTATTATAATATCGCCATACTCATAGAGAGAAGAGGTGGAATATTTTCTAACATAGAATTGCAAACGTGTTTGTTCTATAGGAAGATTAACTTTTGGTGCAGCCACAAACATAGAACGAGAATCATCTCCTCCTATAGTCCAACTTGTGGAAGGAGAGTAAGCATAAGAAGCACCATTAAAATATTCAGGGTAGTAATAATATGTATAGCTATAGTCATCATATTCATAATACACACTTTTTGAGGCAATAGTCCAACAATTAAGGAGAGTTGTATCTTCAAAATCCACAAAATAAGGAACCTCCACCGCAGAACAAGGAGTAGTAAAACTCAAAGTAACAGAATCGGAAATTTCGTTTTCGCCACAACTTGCAGCCACCCTTACAATGTATTCTGTATTAGCGGATAAGTCTGTCAATTCATTGGTGGTAGTATGAGTATATTCGGTTGAACCTTCTATAGCATAGTCTACAACAAAATTTTCAGTATTAACATTCAATGTTGCGGAGTTCTCAGTCAAAGAAGCAACACTTACAAGAGGCTTAGCACAAGGAATATTCTTTATTTTTATGTTGCGTACATGAACACTATAAGCATCATAGCTATCGTGTCCCTCAAATTTAAACTGCATAGTAGCAGAAATAGGAAGAGGTAGTGGGGTTATCTCGGTAAAATCTTGATAATTATTTCGTGTATAATACAAAGTATCCCATTCAGATGTATTGTCTGGTCTTGCAAAAACAAACAAAGAATCCCATTGGTCATTTGTACTGGATGCATAATTTTTTACATCAAAAACCAAATAAGGGTTGCTTAATGCGGTAACATCAAACATAGGCGAAACAAGATATCCTTTACTATAATCATATGAATAAGGGAACATTATCGTTGAATCATTCTCTCTTAGCCAAAGTTTTGTTCCGCTTATGGTATCTCCAGAAAAACAACCTAAGTCCAAAGTAAAACTTGCAGTATATGGATTTTCTTCATTAACGGTTATAACATCACATGCAGTCATAAAACGCTGAGAATTCAAAGAATCAGAATATCCATCACTTCCACAATCCGCCTTAACATAAACATTATAAACGGTACTGCTATTTAAGTCAGTTATTTCAAAAGGATGTTCGCTTGTAGCGACAGAGTCCCATTGGCTATTGGTAGCATCGGAAACATTCTTGTAATAAACCTGCCAATTGGAATTTATGGCATCTGTCCAGTCCACAGTTATAGAAGAGGTGGTTGTTGCTGTCAATACAAGGTCTTTTGGCTTCGGACAAGCAGGCAATATCATATTTACTCCGCTTACATCATCTATATAAACCTCACACCCACCGTTAGGGTTGTAGTGAAAGGCTATGTATACAGTTTGTCCAACATAATCCTCTAAACTTATGGCAATTCTTGTCATTGTAGTTGGCAAATTGGATAAATTAACGGTTTCCAACACTGTTGTAAGACTTGCTACATCAGGTGTAGCAGTTGAAATTTCAACGGTAAAAACATCTGTTGCATAAGCATCATAAAGCCTCCTTGCATAAAACACCAAAGAATCAGATTCTGTCGGCAATAAAGGAGGTGTTATAAGATAAGCGTTATTTGAACTACTGTAAGACAGTGTAGCAGAAGCATTTCCTGTATTGGCAAAATTACTACTTGTATAACGCGCCCAATTGCTTCCCGACGAGGAAGCCTTGGCAAGAGCCCAGCCATCAGGAGGAAATACAGAACTCTCAAAACTTTCATTTAAAGGCTGTGTGTTTTGAGTCCAGCCGCTAATGCTCAAAAGAAGAGTCATTAGCAAAATCAAAAAAACTTTTTTCATTTACTTAAAAATATTTAATTATAAATCCTAATGTGCGAAGTTACTACTTTTTTTAAAAGTTGTATTTTTTTTGCACAAAAATACCTATTTTTGAGTAAATGAAAAAAAGACCTTTTTCCCTACGTCATACTTTCCAACATAAGCATAAGTCTGTTTTTTATATTGACCTCAGAAACACTGTTATCAAAGTCCAACGCCAAATAATTTAGTTTTGGGTATAATTCTTTGATACGATTTTCTACTCCCTTGCTTATTATATGGTTGGCTATACAGCCAAAAGGTTGCAGGGATACAACAGCATTTACTCCTTTTTCCACCAAATGAACAATCTCGGCAGGCAAAAGCCAACCCTCTCCAAATTGCGAATAAAGGGGAAGTATGTTTTTTGATTTTTCCGCCAACTCAAAAATATTATCCAACGGCTCATAATAAAGAAATGAAGACATTGTTTTGTTGTATTTGTCTATTTTTCTTTCTATTTTTTTGTAAAAAAAGTCCATTAGAAATTGAGGCAGGCTTTGTTTGTTTATATTGTATTGCTTGTTGACTTTGCGGTTGACAAAAGTTTGTACAAAAAAGTTCATCAATGAAGGAGGAACAACCTCTATATTTTGCTCTATCAACCATTGCTGAACGTTGTGATTGGCAAAAGGATGATACTTCAGATATATTTCGCCCACAATACCCACTTTTTTTCTTTCCACTTTTTCCTTTGGCAAAAGAGAATTAAAGTCCTCAACGGCACGGCTCAGCAAATTGAGAAAGCCCTTGTTGTTTTCTTCCAAAATAAGTTGTTTTGCTTGGCGTATATAATCGTTTTGCAAATCTGTTACTTTTGCTTTGTCTGTGCAACGCACTATGGCGGAGCAGTACATTTTGGAAATACAGTCTCCAAACAAAATGGTATTGAGAGCAAGAGGCAGAGTTTTTACCCAGTCAAGTTTGAAGCCCTCTTGTTTTTTTGCCGTATTTCCTCCAAAGGTAACACTCATTACAGGAACATCCTCATAGCCCGCATCCACAAAGGCTTTTCTAAGTATTGCATAATAATTGGTTGCTCGGCATTGTCCTCCTGTTTGAGTAATGCCAAAGGCTATTTTGTTTCTGTCGTATTTGCCGCTTTTTAAGGCTTTGATGGCATCTCCAACAATGAGGGTTGCCGGATAACAAACCTCGTTGTTGGCATATTTTATGCCCTCCTCGGCGCTCAACTCATCGCTCAAAGGCAAAACCTCCAAATCATAGCCGTTTATTTTAAACAATTCCGGCAAAAATGGGGAGATATAAGCCGTAAAGAATGGGGCAAGAATGGTGCGGTGCTTTTCTTGTTTGGAAAAATCTTTGGTGTCTTTGAAGGCAAGAAAAGTTTTTTTCCTTTCTTTTAAAGCATCATTCATTTTAATACTTTCTATCAAAGAGCGTATTCTGAGTTTTAAGGCACCTGAGTTTTGTATATCGTCTATTTTTAGGAAAGTTGCCGATTTGTGATGTCTTTTGAGAATATCCTGCACATCGTCCAAAAGAAAAGCATCCGGTCCACAACCAAAGGAAGTCAATTGAGCAAAGTTTACCCTTTCGTTTTCTTTGGCTACAAAAAAGGCTGCGTTTTCTATTCTGTTGATATATGACCATTGGGAAACAATAAAAGAGGTATCGTTTTGAGAATAATCTTTCTTTCTCGCAATATCCTCATTTATTACCGTTACTCCAAGATAGGAGGCTATTTCTCCGGCGGAATGTTGTATCAAATCATCGGTATGGTATGGTCTGCCTGCAAGAAGTATTATTATATCGTTATCTTGCTTTGCTTTGTTGTAGTATTCGAGATTTTTGTTATATAGGTCTTGTTCAAATTTTTCTCTTTCTTTGAGAGCCAAAGCAAAGGCACGCTCAAAAACTTTGGCAGATATGCCCAAAGATTCCAAATACGCTTTGCAATTCTTTTTCAACAAATCCTCATCTTTGAAAGAAAAAACGGGGTTGTCTATTTGTACGTCCTTGTGTTTTTCTTTTAGATGTTTGATAACAACATTATAGGAGGAAACTATGGGACAATTATATGTATTGTTTTCTTTTTGCAGAGAGGATTTTTCATAAACAATATATGGGAAAAATATATGTTTTACTCCTTTGTTAATAAGGTTATCAATATGAGAGTGAGTTAGTTTGGCAGGAAAACAGATGTTTTCACTCATTACCTGATTGAGACTTTTTTCGTATGTGGTATAGGAGGAAATATCGCTTAGAATTACTTCCACCCCACACTCACCAAACAAAGCATTCCAAAACGGAAAGTCCTCAAACATATTCAAAGCCCTCGGAATGCCCAATTGAATGGTTTTCCCCTTTGTTTGAACAGTTGTTTTATAGGGCTGAAATGTACGCTCATATTTGTATTTATATATATTGTTGCCCCTTTTTGCTTGTTTGCCCAAAGAGGAAAATATTTTTTCACACCTATTGCCCGAATAAAAGGTTTTGCCATTGTTAAATTTGTATGCGGACACCAAACAAGAATTTTCACAACCTTTGCATGTAAGTTGTTTTATTGTGTATTCATTGGAATTTATCAGAGTGTCAAGGTCTAATATTGGGGAATTGTCCTTGTATTCTTGCTTGGCGGTCAAGGCACAACCGTATGCTCCCATAAGTTCGGGAGAAGTTGAGCGATAAACCTTTCTTTGCAAAAGATTTTCCAATGCTTTGACAACACTATCGTTTTTCATTGTTCCACCCTGTACCACAACATTTTCGCCCAAGGACTTTCCCTCAAGTTTTAATACTTTGTACAAACAATTTCTAACCACACTATAAGCCAATCCCGAGGAAATATCCTCTATTTGTCTGCCTTCTCTAAGAAATTGTTTTACCTTGGAATTCATAAAAACAGTACAACGCGTACCCAAATCGCAAGGCGATTGAGAATAAAGGGCTTTTTGTGCAAAATCTTTTACCGAATATCCCAAACCATTGGCAAAAGTCTCTATAAATGTGCCACAACCCGAGGAGCATGCCTCATTGAGTTCTATACGATTAAGCACTCCGTCCTCTATATACATGGCTTTCATATCCTGTCCGCCTATATCGAGAATAAAATCCACATCGGGCAGAATATGTTTTGCTGCTTTGTAGTGTGCAATAGTTTCCACCACAGAACAATCAAGCGAAAAAGCAGTTTTTATCAAATCCTCACCATACCCCGTAGAACAGCCGCCACAAATGACAGGACTTGCGTTTTCTTTTGTTATTGTGTCTCGTAGTTGTTTTAAACCTTTGATTACCGCATTTATAGGGTTGCCTTCGTTTTTGTCGTAGTATTTGAAAAGAATGTTTTCCTTTTCATCACAAAGAACTATTTTTGTGGTCGTACTACCCGAGTCTATTCCGAGAAAGGCTTTGCCTTCGTAGTTGGCTATTGACACAGAATTGTCTCCAAATTTCTTTTTATCCTCAAGCCATAAATTATATTCTTCTTTTGAATCAAAAATTTTTGGCAGTCCTTTGTTTGTATTTATTACAATGGTTTTGTCTTGATTCAGTCTGTTTTCTATTTCATCTAAAGATAAAGGATTTTCTTTTTTATTAAAAGTACATCCTTGAGCAACAAGCAAATTATTGTTTGCTACACTTATAAGAGCGTCTTCGGTTATATTGAGATATTCAAGGAAAGATTTTCTAAGGCTTTTTATAAAGGTCAGAGGTCCTCCGGCAAAAAGTATTTTCTCCTTTATTTCTTTGCCACGTGACAAAGCACTTACCACTTGTACGGCTATAGCGTGAAAAATACTTGCACAAATATCCTCCACAGGAATATTTCTCGCCACGAGGGTTTGAACATCGGTTTTGCTAAAAACTCCGCAACGAGAGGCTATAGGATAAAGCCTTTCACTCTTTTGAGCCATGGCATCCATGTCTGCAATGGAAAGGTTGAGTATGTTGCTCATTTGGTCTATAAAAGCACCTGTTCCACCAGCACAATTGCCATTCATACGCATATCAGGTAAAGCATCTTTTTCCAAAAAAATTATTTTGGCATCTTCTCCTCCTATGTCTATAATGGTGTGTAAGGCGTTTTTTATGGTTTTTGCGTAGTTGTTTAAAGCTATAACCTCCTGTATAAAAGCAAAATGGCATCTTTCAGCCAATCCCATGGCGGCAGAGCCGGAAAGAGTTATTCTTGTCTCTATATTGCCAAACTTTTGTTTTATAGAATGAAGAATATTTTTTACAGAACCTTTTATATCTGCGTTATGCCTTTGATACGAAGAATAAAGAATATTGTCCTTATCATCTGTCAATACAACCTTGGCTGTTGTGGAGCCGACATCCAACCCCATATTATAAATTTGATTACTCATACTCCTCCCAAAATCTATTCTTAATATATACTCTCAAAATAGACTGCAAAGTTAGTACTTTTTTATTTCTTTTCACAAAAGAAATATGATACAAATAAACTCCAAAACAAATAGATTTTTATAAAGTTATAAGGATTTGTGATATTTGAAACAAGCCCTCTATGTAAGAATTAAAAAGTTTAACACACTCGGAGGCTTTTTATCTCATAAAGCAACCTCCGAGCGTAACCTACCACAACTCATTGTAACCCATCAAAAAAATAACGGCTTTGCCCTTATAAAACACCCAACGGGTGCGGCTTTGCCCTACGAAAACAGGCTGAGTAAGAGCCAAAAAATATTTTTTCAGAAAATTTAATTGATATACACTAAAAAGTCAAAAAATGGGGTGCTACTATTGATTATCAATCACTTAACCTTTTTTGAAGGGTCAAAATCGGGCAAAAATCGTGGTTTTCAGCGGTTTCGAGCGGTTTTTTAAGGAAAAAATTTTTTCTTCGGCCGTTTCGCGAAAATGAATCGGCGATTCATTTCGACGAATCGGCGTTTCGATAAAATAAAACGCCGATTCGTTTTTACTGATTATCAAGTAGTTACAAGGGTAAAAATTGGGATTTTTGTGATAGGGGTATTTCTCTATGCAAAGTTACGAAGATTCTACGACCTGACCAAACGCGTGCAAAAATTTGTTTTGTAACTTATTGATAATCAGTAAACCGATTTTTCAAAATTTGGGCGTATTTTACGGCGAATCAGTGTCATTTCACCATAGGCACAAAGTATCAATATTTGTAACGGCTTTTGACTTTTTGAAACAGATGGCGGGAGTTGTATGTTTGATAAAAACTTATATTACATAAAAACAAAAATAGAAACCCTCGCGGATTTCTATTTTAACGTTAATAATTATTTTATAAAACGAATAAATTTTACTTTCTGTCTTTAAGTTTGTCTATTTGAGGTTTTAGGGCATCTATGGCAAGCATTGTTGCCTCTTCAAAGGTGTCTGCTTGTTTGGAAGCAAACAAATCATAACCCTTTACCGATAACCTGATATCCACTACCTTATTATTATCGGACTCAGGTTTATCTACTTTCAGAGTTACATCACTATCTATGATGTTTGGCAAATGACGGTCTAACTTAGAAACCTTTTCATTAACAAAAGTTAACAATTTCTCGTCTGCTCTGAACTTTACTGCATTAATGTTAATCTTCATAATAATACCTCCTAAAATCTTTTAGTTTATATGTTGAAATGCTTTTTTGTATTCCTGTTTCAGTTGTTCCAAAGTGGTATGAGCGTATAATTCTGTGGTTGCAACAGAGGCGTGTCCCATAAGAGTTTTTACATTATTTAATTCTGCTCCGTTGCCTACCAAATGAGTGGCACAAGTGTGTCTGAAAACATGAGGAGATTTTTTGTTCACATCATAGTCTTCAAGTTTTTTATGTACCATATAATACAAACTATTTACACTCATTGGTTTCCCTTTTTTGTCAACAAATAAAACAGTTTCCTTTATATTTAAACGCTGTTTTAAGTCAATATATTTTATCAAATCGCCAACAATTTTTTTATTTACAGGTACAATCCTTTCTTTTTTTCTTTTACCCATAACCTTTATACACTCTCTTTCAAAGGAAATATCGGCTTGTTTTATGTTTACAAGTTCCGAACGCCTTACCCCTGTGGCATAAAGCAACTCTATTATAAGTTTATCTCTTAGGGAAAGAAAGTCATCTTCATTACATTGCTCGGAAAGAAGTTTTTTTATCTCTTGTTTGGAAATAAAAGACATCTTTCTTTTGGCAATCTTGGGTGCGACAACTTTGTTCATGGGGTTTTTTGTGTCTTTGTCTATGGTTTCTTTGTAGAAAAAATAAGTTCTTAAGGCGGTTAATTTTCTTGCAATACTTCTGTTTGTTATACCTTTGTCTGCCATATCCATAATCCAAACCCTTATTACATTGAGGTCTATATTCTCATCAACCGTCTCTCCTTGACAAAGGTAAGAAAGATGTTGCTCAAATTGATGCAAATCGGAAGCGTATGCTGTAATGGTATGCTTGGAAGCATTTTTATTTTTTCTCAAATATGTCAAAAAATTCTCTATTTCCATATAAAAGGCAAAGTTAGTAATTTTTTTCTTTTCACGGAATTTATTCTCTTTAAGAAAAATATCACTTCAATAGGTGCTGTATCTTAATAATTTATTTTACTTTTGCTTTTCTAAAAAATAAAAAAGTAATGAGACTATCCGTAAAAAATATATTGTTGACCGGAGCAATGCTGATATTTGGTTTGGGCAATGCTCAAAAGACTTTTACAAACCAAGAATTGCAATCGCAAATAAAAAAGGCTGAAAACCTGCAAGGAGAAAGAAATTATGTTCAGGCCTATAATGAATACTCTTTGTTGATAAAAAGATGGGAAAGTGTTTTTTCTCAAGAATCAAGCAAGGAGGAAAAGGGTTATGAGGTGTCGGAAATATATTTTAATAGGGCTTTGTGTGCCTATTATCTTATGCACAATGATGTGGATTTTTTGTTTAAAGAATACAAAAACTTATTTCCTAATTCACTAAAAATAAACAGAGCAAATTTTTATATAGCCAATTGGCATATGCAAAAAGGAGACGTTCTTTTGGCCCTCAACACATACGCCAACATGGATACCAACGCTTTGTCAAAACAGGAAATACAAGAGTATAATTACAAACTCGGTTATTGTTATTTTTTACAAAACCTGACCAATAAGGCCAAAATTTATTTTGCCAAAGTAAAGGATACGGATAGCAAATATGCGGGCGTTTGCAAATACTATTATGGGCATATACTTTATACAGAGGGTAAATATGACTTGGCTCTCAAAGAGTTTGAACCTTTGAGAAGGAATAGGCATTTTTCAAAAGTAGTACCTTATTACATTTGTCAGATATATTATTTCCAAGGAGACTATGACAAATTGATAGAAATGGCTCCTACCCTAAGTCAAAATTCCATCAATTCCAAACGTGCCAGCGAACTCAATCGTATGCTTGGAGATGCTTACTATAAAAAACAACAATATGAACAAGCCTTGCCCTATATAGAAGCCTCCATAAAAAGCAATGAGGGGGTGAATGCAAATGACAATTATTTGATGGGCTATTGTCTTATGGAGACGGGGAAATATATACAAGCCATTCCTTATTTTGAGGCTTGCTCCAATCAAGAGGACGCTTTGAGTCAAAGTGCTTTGTATTCATTGGGCTATTGCTACTTGGAAAATAAAGACAGTATTTCCTCCCTAAATTCTTATGCAAAGGCTTCAAATATGAATTTTGATAAAGATATACAAGAACAGGCCTTATTCTCATACGCAAAACTAAGCATAACCAACAACCCTCCTTTTAATGAATCTTTGATAAAACAACTGAACAAATACATAAAAGACAACACACGCAAAGACAAAAAAACAAAAGAAGGCAGTGGTGTCGGGCAAGCAAGAACATACTTGGCTCATATTTACGAAAGGACACATAATTATGCTTTGGCTTTGGAACAGTTGGAAAACATAAAAAACAAAGATTCACAACTAAACAAAATATATGTAAAAACTTGTTTGAACAGAGCGATAGAATTGTTTAATCAACGCAAGTACAAGGAAAGTATAAACACAATAGGGAAAATAGAAGAAAACTCCTCTTTTGCTTCCAATGATATATTGGCTTCGGCAAAATATGTTAAAGCAGAGGCTCTCTATTTGAATCAATCTTATAATAAAAGCGAACAAACCCTGCGTGCCTATTATTCCGTACCAGAATACGAAAACAATGCCTACGTATCAAAAGCAGATTATCTGATGGCTTATAATTTGTTTAAGCAAAAAAAATATGCTTTGGCAAAAGATTATTTTGCCAAAGTAGAAAAGAGTAACGAGGAGGAAGCCATAAAAAACGATGCAATGATAAGGTTGGCTGATTGTCTTTATATGCTGAAAGATTTTGACAAAGCAGTAAAAAAATACAATGATTTCATAGCCAAAAATTCTGCAAACTCCGATTATGCGACCTACCAAAAGGCTATGGCGGAAGGTGCTTCGGGCAACCAGCAAAGCAAAAGTTTGACATTGCAAAAAGCCGTAAACGATTTTCCCAACAGCTCATACAGACCGGCGTTTTTCTATGAGTTGGGTAACACTTATTTGGCTACCAATCAAAATGACAAAGCACTCTCCACTTATCAACAATTGTTGCAAACCTACCCCGACAATACTTTTACCAAAGATTGTTTGGGAAAAGTGGGAATGCTGCAATATCAAAAGTTACAATATGATGTTGCCCTTAATACATTAGACCAATTAGTAAGAAAATATCCAAGTAGCAAGCAAGCGCAAGCCGCTCTTTCCATTATAAAAAATATCTATATGGACCAAGATAAGCCGGAGGAATATTGGTCATACGTCAGTGGTTTGGGAACGCAGAAAGTAAGCAACCAAGAAAAAGAGGATATGCTTTATCAAGTGGCGGAAAACAAATATATGGATGAAAAGTATCAAGAGGCGATACCTTTGTTTAAGAATTATCTTAATGCTTTTGCCTCGGGTACTTTTGCAACCAAATCAGAATATTATTTGGCAGATTGCTTACAAAGAACCAATGACAGTTTGCAAGCAGGAGAGTATTACTACAAAGTCGGTATGCAACCTTATGGAACATATACGGAAAAAGCCCTATTGAATGCGGGTAAGATTTATAAAAGTAGAGATGCAGAAAAAACTTTGGAAATATACAAAAGATTGGACGGCATAACCTCTACGGCAACCAACAAACTATTGGCTCAAAAAGAAATAATGAATATTTATTTTTCTCAAAAAAATTATAACAATGCTATTGATTGGGCTGAAGAACTTACAAGCAATGAGAATGCAGATAAAAACACAGTGGATGAGGCTTATTTTGTTTTGGCAGAGGCTTATTTTTCTCAAAACAAATCAAATCAAGCAAGGGAATATGTGGATAAATTAAAAAAATCCTCTTCTTTAAAATACCTCTCATACGCTCAATATTCTGTGGCTTTGATGGAATTTGAGAATAAGAATTTTGTTGAAAGCGAAAACATCATAAGACAAATGTCCAAAAACGGAGCCGATGATTATTATTTGGCAAAAGCATTTATTTTATGGTCTGATATATTTGTGGCAAAGGGCAATGATTTTCAAGCAAAACAAACTCTGCAATCCATAATAGATAACTACGAAGGAGATGATGATATATTGACCACAGCCAAAGATAAATTGCAAAATCTGTCAAATAAGACAGAAAAAGCAAATCAAGAAAACGAACAGAAGTTGCAAAATCAAGAAAACTCTGTGGATGAGGTTATTATAGAAGATAACAAATACTAAAATACAATAGAAAGCAAAAAAGATATGAAAGCAAAAAGTATAATAAGCATATTCGCAAGTCTAATTTTTGTTTATAACATTCAGGCACAGCAAAATGAGGAGACCTACAACGAAAACGTTACCATAAACGTTGCCTTTGACCCTATGATAAACGATGCCAACAAGATAAACAGAAACTTGACTATATTTGACACATCATCTACCCGATTGAATTTTAGTTTTGACCACATAAGCAGTGCTTACAATACAACACTGACCTTTGACACCATAAAGGCAGCCACTGTCAAAGGTGAGCCTCAGTCAAAACTATATCATATAAATCTCAAAGGAGGTCTGGGTTTGGCTTTGGGAAAGGATTTGAAAATAGGTTTTTTACCTTTGTTACAAGGTTCTTATACTTCTTTGAGAGACCGCTCGCTTATGTATGGTGTGGATGTTTATTCCAAATCCTCTTTGAGCGGAGAAAAGAAATATGGTTATAGCGGTTATTCCAATGAGGGTATAAATCTTTATGGAAAAAAGATATTTAAGTATTATGCCGCTTCTTCTCAACTCTATTATAATTACAGCAGAAATTATTACTATGGAGATGAGTACTACCCTTTGTGGAATATAGATAAAAAAGATTATAGAATATCTTGGCACAATGTGGGCGGAAACCTTGCCTATACTACACTCAACAGAAACAACGTTTGGCAACACAACGGAAAGATAGATTTTAACTATACGGGAAACAATCGTTCCAATGGAGAGTTTTTTATCAACGCTTTGTTTGATGTAAATAAAAACTTGGAATTGTTTTCCAAAGCCTATAATCAAAGAATGGGTATAAGTTTTGATTACAAACAATCCTTATATGGAGACACAAGATTGCTTATGAATTTTTCTCCTTACTTTCTTTTTGATTGGGATAAATTTCATTTCTTTGCCTCTTTGGGAGTGGTGCCGGGTGTGAATACATACAAAGGTTTTCAACTATTGCCAACGGCAACCGTTAGTTTTGAAATCATACAACAAATTTTAAGTCTTTATGGAGGTTTGAAATCGGAGAGCGTTATGCCTACTTTAAACTCTTTGAGCAAAGAAAATCCTTTTGTTCAACCTATACCAAATTTGGAAGACGGCAGATACAATACTTTCTTTGCAAAGGGCTTTTTGAATATAACGCCAAAATCCCAACTTTCTTTGGAAGCAGGTTACAAGGTTATGACCAATCAGTATTTTTACAAAAACAGCACTATCATAAACAAGAATATATTCAACGTGCATAGAGTGGTTTATGACAACGCAAAGCAATATTATTTAAGCCTTGAAACTTATTTTAACATCAGCAATAATTTTTCTTTCAACCTAAATGCCACTTTGCAAAGAACAAACAGAGAGGATTCTGACTTTGAGGCATGGTATCATCCGGGCTTTACTTTGTCTTCAAAAATAAACTATTCTTATAACAACAAACTTTATTTGACCCTATCCCCTACTTTCTACTCAAAGAGCAAGGCTTATGTGGAAACTTTAAGAAAAGAAGTTGATATAAAATCCATGTTTGATATCAGTCTTTCGGCAAGGTATGAATATGATGAAAAGTGGTCTTTCTTTGTTGACTTAAACAATTTGGCTTTTCAACAATACTACTTGTACTATAATTATCCTTCACAAACGTTTAACTTCCTTTTGGGCTGTATTTACCGATTGTAGTAAGTAAAAACAAGACAAAACCATGGGTAGCAAACATCTCAATTCCGTATGGATAGGAGGACTTTTGATTTTTCTTTTTGTTATTCAAATATTTCCTCCCATACTGACAAACGATGTAACTTCTTTGAGACATTTTTTTATTTCGTTGTTTGTCTTTGCGGGTGGAGTGTTTTTGCTTGTCAGTATATTAAAAAACAAAAATAAACTTGTCAATCCTTGGCAAATGCCAACAATAAAACTTTGGAGTGTTCTCATAGTGTTTATGTTGGTATCTATTTCGTGGGCTATCAATCGGGTTGAGGGACTTGTGGTGGTCAATAGATGGTTGCTTGTTTTGATGAGTGCTTTTTTGATAACAATATTTTTGAGCGATAAACCAAAGAGCTTTCATTTTTTAGTTTATTCCGCCATGGTTGTAGCCTTGGTAAATGTTATAACTTGTATAGTCTCCTATTATTATTTGAATTGTGCCGACTATCCAAATAAAATACCATTTATAAACGGAGGCTATGGCAACAAGAATATTTTTGCCGTCTGTATGATGTTTAAACTGCCGTTTCTTTATTACGCTTTTTTCAGGTACAAGAAGATATTTAAGTTTATTGCTTTGTTTCTCATTTTAGCCTTATGCTTTTGTCTTCCTATAATATCTACGCGAAGTGCTTATCTTTGCTTGGTTTTGAATATAATCATATTGTTGGTTTATTCTTTGATGTATTTGATTAGGTTAAAGAAGAGAACCTACTTATTTAAGAGTTTTGCAATAATAATCTGTCTGTTGGGCGGATTTGTTTTGGGTGGAAGTTTTGTAACCTATAACTATAAGCACGGAAGCCACAAGCAAGAGAATGCTTTTGATGTTTCTCAAAGAATAAAAGAAACCGGAACGGGCAAAAGTTCCAAAGCAAGAATAAAAATATGGAAAAATGCCATTACCATTATAAAGGATAAGCCTTTGACAGGCTATGGCGTGGGCAATTACAAAATAGCCGTAATGAAAGTGGAGGCAAAACAAAGACCCTCTTTTATGGTTTCCGACCACGCCCACAATGATTTTTTGGAAATGTGCAGCGAATTGGGAATAGTGGGGCTGTTGCTTTATATTTCTTTGTATGTGTCTGTGATAGTTATAGGAGTTAAGGTTATTTTTTCCAAACACACCAAAGAACCTTACAGATTATTGGCATTGTTGTCTTTGATGCTATTATTTACCTATGGCAATGATGCGTTGTTTAATTTTCCCAATGAAAGGGCGACACCTCAAATTTATCTTGCTCTTTCTGTCGGAATAATGGGAATGGTCTATTTTAAACACAAATCCATGCAACCCGATAAACAAAAAACCAGAACGCTTAATTTACCTATTGCCATGGTTTTTGTTTGCTTGTCTTTGCCTACAACATACGTGGAGAGTTTGCATGCTTATTCTTCAAAGTTACAATACGACAGAATAGTTTGCTACAACTCCAAAAACAAGCAAAAAATTCCACCTTCCTATTGGCAAAAAGCCTTTCCAAAAATTCCAAACATAGATGAAAGCACCCGCCCCATAGCCATAAGCATAGGCAATATGTATGCTTTGCAAGGTGAATATAGAACAGCAATAGACATTGTTTTACACGATAACAGCAACCCTTATCTTGCAGCCAAAGAAAACACTTTGGCAAAATGGTATTATGCTTTGGACAATGTGGACTCTTGCCTGTATTTTGCAAACAAATGTTTGAAAATGAAACCTTTTAACTACCCTATGTTAAAATTAAAACTCAATCTATATAGAAAACACAATAAAGAGGAAAGGGCTATGAAAGAATTGGACGAATATATCAACGAGCATTATCTCAACTATCGTCCTTGGTGCGAAAAAATAGATACCTACATAAAAAAGAAAAACTACCCTATGGCAAAACAGACCTTGGACAAGGCTTTGGAATATTTGCCAACGGAGTCTCATATACAGAAAAAACAACGACAAATAGACAGTTTACTCCACAATAATATGAGAAAATAATATGCGAGTGGGAATAATAGGCGGAGGAGCGGCAGGTTTTTTTTGTGCCATCAATCTCAAAGAGCAACTTGGTGATAGAGTGGAGACGGTTATTTTTGAAAAAAGCAGTAAGGTACTCAACAAAGTAAAATTATCCGGCGGAGGCAGGTGCAATTGTTCCAATACCTTTGAAAATATCAGCAACCTCAAAAAAGTCTATCCTCGTGGCTACAAGACAATGAAACAGATATTGAAAAACTTCAGCTCGCAGGATACTTTTAATTGGTTTCTTGGTCATGGCATAGATTTAAAGATAGAGGACAAGGGCAGGGTTTTCCCAAAAAGTGATAACTCTATGGAGATAGTGAATTTATTTCTCCGTCTTGCCGATAAATATCATATAAGAATAAAGACAAACTGCACAATAGACAGCCTTCAACAATTAAAAGATTTTGATTTCATAGTGTTGGCAACAGGGGGCTATAAAAACGACGCTCTTTTCAACGAATTATCCTCAAAAGGGCAAGCCATCCGACCTTTCATTCCTTCTCTCTTTAGTTTTAATTTGGAGGATGAGAAATTGCAAAGGCTCTCGGGCGTAGTGGTAAAAAATACGGAGTTGTTGCTTTGTGGCACAAAGTTTAAGTGTAAAGATGATTTGCTTATCACTCATTGGGGGATTAGCGGTCCCGTGACGTTAAAACTTTCTTGTTTTGCAGCCGAATACTTACATCAAACAAACTATCAGGCAGAACTGCTCATTAATTGGACAGGACTCAATTACGCACAAGTAGAGGAGGCAATAACCAACAAACTTGCCCTAAACAGCAATAAATTGATAAAAAATTTCAACCCCTTAAATTTGACAAATAATCTTTGGGAATATTTGGGAGAAAAGGCTTTGGGAGAAAAACTAAATAACAAAGTCCTTGCCATAAACCAAAAAGATATCAACAGAATGACCAACACTCTCTGCTCAGACAAATATATTATCAAAGGAAGATATGCGGAAAAAACCGAGTTTGTCTCTTGCGGAGGAATAGATATTAAGGGAATAAATCCAAATACGTTGGAAAGCAAAGTTGTAGAGAACTTGTTTTTTGCGGGCGAAGCCTTGGACATAGATGCCATTACAGGAGGATTCAACCTGCAAAACGCTTGGTCAACCGCCTACAATGTTGCACTCTACATAAATAAGCAGTATAAAGAAAAGAAATAGAATAGTGAGAGGAGGTTGGTTTTTTGCTTAATTACTCATAACTTTGCAATGTCGTTTTAAAGAAAAAAGAAAGGTGAAAAAAATACTATTATATATTTTCTTGTTTGTATTGGTGGGCAGAGGTTTGTGTCAAAACTATGACGAAGGCTTTGCCAAACCCATAGTTACGGAAGATGGAAAATTTGTCTATTATGAATTGGGCGAATTGCAGACAAAGGAAGGGGTTATAATTTTTTTGGATAGAAATCTTGGGGCTTTGAGTGATGATGTGTCTTCTTCGGACTCATGGGGAGACTTATATCAATGGGGAAGAGCCACAGACGGACACGAAAAACGTTTATCGGATACAACCATGCAATTGGCTCCAAACTTTGTTTCCACACCAAAAAAATTTATCATAGATTACAATCGTGCCAATGATTGGCTTGTTTCTCCCAAAGACGACCTTTGGAACAATAAGGACAAAACAAACAACCCTTGTCCTTGCGGTTATAGATTGCCCACAGAAAAGGAATGGAGGGCGGTTTTGGAACTCGGTGCAGAAATAAAACCGACAGAATCAGGAGGTTTTTATCTGAGTATAGCAGAGGGCAAATTGAAACTTCCGTGTGCAGGTTTGAGAAACGCTTATTCGGGTGATATTCAATATCAAGGAATGAGGGGATACTATTGGGGAGAGGATGCCAAATCGCATGGCTTGTCTTCTTGTATGGATTTCAATAAGGCGGAAATAACAACCAATGTAAGCATATTTGGTTTTAGAGCCTTTGGCAGAAGCGTAAGATGTATTAAAGACAAACAACCATAGAATATTTATTTTTTATCACCGCTTACACTGAGCTAACATTAATTGGTATAAACGAAAGTTTGAGAAAACGATACAGAGGTTGAATTTTTGAAATAATCTATGCTGGTTCACATAAGGAGTTAGAAAAAATAAATTGCTCTATTTTTGCTGAATCAAAAAAAGATTGTATTCTTGCAAAAGTTTTGGAGAGGTGCTCGAGTGGCTGAAGAGGCTCGCCTGGAAAGCGGGTAAGCGGCAAAACCGCTTCGGGGTTCGAATCCCCCTCTCTCCGCAACAAAGGGTGTAAATCAAGTAGTTACAAGATTTACACCCTTTTTTACACCCCAAAATCAAGGTAGGGTGTATTTTTTGAAATTTTAAGATAAATGCTGGCGAAGAAAGAAGAATGAGTGTTTTTCTCTTTTCGCCAGCATCTTTTTTGGGTGTTGCCACCACAAAAATAAGTTTAGTCCGTTTTGGGTATATAGCCAATGGGATAAACTAAACCTTGTTATCGTCAGCCATCGGCTGGCGAAATTTATCTATAATCACCTAATATCCCCATCTACCTTAATTTTTACGCCCTTTTAAAACCCTCAAAAACTCCTTCCTCTCATACCCCACCGAAAAATCAATACCCACCATAATTGTAATGTATTATTTGTTTCTATTGTTCTATATTGTTTTTTTATGTAAAACGCTCTTGCAAAGATAAGAAAAAGTTAAAAAACAAAAATAAAGCAAAAAAAATAAAAACTCTGTCCTATGCCACCCCATAAGGAAACCACTACTTTTTATAAGTTAGCATAGGTTTATTATGAGTTATGGTATGTTGGGGATGAGGGCAAAGCCTTTAAAAAGGCTACGAGGCTTTGTTTTTTATACACTCTGCCAATCTTAAATAACCGATGAGGAATTATCTTAAATTTATCAAGGTTAAGAAAGGGTGGGAAAGAGGTTGATTACAATTCGAAGTAATAATATTTTTTTATAAACTTAGACAAGAAATTTTTGTCCAACTGGTCGGAGGCTTCGTATATTTCTTTTATTTTGCCGTTCTTATACAAAATGTTTATTTTGCTGTCATCAAAACTATAAGCACTGTTGTGTAACTCATCGTGGGCAGAAAAAAAGTTTTCTATTTCTTGCAAAGAATATTGATTGTTATACTTTGCTTTCAGTTTTTCGTATCTATCAAGCAAGTCTTGTTGAGGGAAAATATTTTCTTGTATTGTCAAATGTCCGAGTTCTCTGTTCATCAAACATTGGGAAAGGTAGGAAAGTATTTTGTCTTTGTGCATAGACCATACTTTGACAGACGACCATATATCGCAATCATCCAAAAGCAAAAAATGATGCAAAGCCTCCTTGTCCATTAAAGTCCTCTGTCCGTTTGCCAAGAAATAAAGGAGATGTTCGGTTATATGATTGTGTGGCTGTGTCAAATCGTTTTGGAGACAAAGAAATCTTGCTCTTTTCAGTATATTTTTTAACAAACAATCGGCTCCAACCACTGCTTTGTGCATATAAACCTGCCAATACATCAAGCGGCGAGAAATAATAAATTTTTCTATTGAATATATGCCTTTTTCGTCTATTACCAACTCATCATTATATACGGAAAACATCTTTAATATTCTTTCCGTTCCTATTACGCCCTCACTTACTCCCGTAAAAAAACTATCTCTTGTCAAATAATCCAGTCTGTCAGTATCTACTTGAGAAGAAACCAACTCTTTGAGAAATCTTTTCGGGTATTTGTCTGAAAAAATATCAACAACCATAGGACTTACCTTTAAATCTTTCATAAATTGCAAAGATACTTCCTCGTGGCTGACATCAAAAAAGAAATCCTCCAAGCAGTGAGAAAAAGGTGCATGACCCACATCGTGCAACAATATGGCTATCAAAGAGGCAAGAGTTTCTTCCTCGGTGATGTTCTCGCCCTTGTTTTTTAGAACGTTAAGAGCCTGTTGCATAAGATACATCGCGCCTATGGAATGAGAAAAACGAGTATGTTCTGCTCCCGGATAGACCAAATTGCTTAAACCCAACTGTTTGATTCGTCTCAGTCGCTGAATATAGGGAGTTTGTATATAATCATAGAGTTCCGCACTTGGAATATTGATAAATCCATAGACGGGGTCATTAATGATTTTTAACTTATTGGAGGTCATAAACTAACCCGTTAGAAAACGTATTTAAGGATAAAAGAAAAGTTGCCGCAAAATTTGGTTTCCGGTATCAGTCGCAGTTGTGGTATCCAATCCACAGCAACGCTCAACGGAGAATAAGGAATAAACCACTCTACGCCACAAACTCCATCAAAAGCCAAGCCTAAATCATGGTCATAATCTGCCACAGAGGCTCCATAACCAAAGTAAAAATTAAAATTCTCAGCAAATTCTCTTTTCCATTGATAAAGAAAAGTAAACTCCAAATTATTATTATCGTAATAAGTTCCAATGAATTCCATTGAGGAGGAAGGATTGTATTTCTTTACGTCCAAAGAAAATGCACTCCCGTCCCAATAGCCCATTCTTGCACCTACACCCCACTGCTGTGCTTTAAGATGAAAAGAACTTATACCAATAAATAACACAAACAAAAATAAAAACTTTTTCATACTGCTCTCTCTTTTTCTTTACTGCAAAAGTACAATAAAAAATGTTATTACTCCATTATTCCGCTTTCATATTCTTTGTGGGAGCAAGTTTGCTGATACTCATACAAGGCAAAACAAGACTAATCATACAAATAACAAACACTCCCATATTGATAAATAAAATGTGCGGAATATTTATATCCACAGGCACGGTGCTAAGAAAATAACTCTCTTTGTCCAAGGAAATAATATGGAAGTATTTTTGTATAAGTTCAACACCTATTGCCAAAATATTTCCGTACAACATACCTTTCAAAGTCAAATAACCTACCTTATAAATGAATATTTTCATTATCATTTTGTTGTTTGCTCCAAAACTTTTGAGTACGCCCACCAAGTTTTTTTTCTCATAAATCATTATCAACACCATAGAGGACAATGTTACTATACAAACAACTATCATAATGATGAGTATGAGTATTACATTGCTGTCCAAAAGGTTAAGCCAAGCAAAAAGATTCGGTTCCATTTCCATTACCGACTCTATGCTTTTGGTTTTATCTACTGTATAATATATTTGATTGAAATATTTGTTTATAAGCGAGAAGTCCTTAAACCTTAACTCATAATAAGAGAAGTCATTGGAGGACATTGAAAAAATGTTTTGCAATACTTGCATATCACATAACAAAAAATGCTCATCATAGTCGGCAAGTCCTGTGTCATAAAAGCCCGATATATAAAAATTCTTTGCTCTATAATTGTTGTTGGCATAAAAATAAACTTTGATTTTGTCGTTTATTTTTAGATTTAGTTTGTTTTTTAAGGTGTTGGAAACAAGTATTTCCTGTTTGGAATTTTTATTTAAAGAGGGAAATTTACCTTCTATGATGTTGTCCACAAAAAAAGAATTGTCATATTCTGAATTAACTCCTTTGAGAATTATTGCATGAAAATTATCTTTTTGCATTAAAACTCCCGCTTTGGCAACTATGGGACACAAAGAGCGTACGCCGTCTATGTTTCTTATATCGTTTAACTCTTGAGGAGTAAGATGAAAAGTCGCCTCCTCGTTTCTTATGTATGAAGTGGAATATGGTTTTATTTGTATATGAGAGGAAAAACCGGAAATTTTGTTACGAATTTCTTTTTTAAATCCCTGCAATACACTGACCGAAGCCAACATTACAGCAAAAGATAGCATTATGCTTATCATTGCTATTCTCACAATCGGTCGTGTAAAATTTGCTTCCTTTTGTTTTATAAGTCTTTTTGCTATGTAAAGTGCAAGATTCATATATGAGTGCAAAGGTACTACTTTTATCGCAATTGTACCAAAATAATATACCCCTTTATAAAAAGAAAAAAGCAAACACCTAAAAGGTGATTGCTTTTCATTAAAATATTTTATAAATTAATTTAATTATTTCTGATTGATGATAGCAACTCTGTTCAAATAACCTTTACCAGGGAAAGGTTCGGTTTTGCAACCTTTGTAATCAACATTGATTTGATTTACATCAACACCTGCATTAACCAAAGCGTTTCTTACGGCTTCTGCTCTTTCTTGAGAAAGTTCATTGTTTCTTGCCTCAGAACCTGTTTCTTTGTCTGCATAACCTGTTACAGTGAATTTTGTATTCTTGTTCGCTTTCATAAGGTTAGCCATAAAGGTTATATTTTCCTCATTGGCATCAGATATTTCAGCACTACCTATGTTGAAGAATATACCCAATTGAGTATCTGACATTTCAGCACCTTTGCCGGCATTTGCTCTTGCCTTAGCCAATTCGTCGTTCAACTCTTTGTTTTGTTGTTGCAATCTTCTTGCCTCATCTTTGTAACCATTAGCCTTGTTAAGTTCGTCAGCCAAATCGTTCTTTTCTCTTTCAAGAGTGCTGTAATCGGCTTTCTTTACCCATTGAGAATAATCTATAGGAGTGTATGAAGAGAAGCCACGACGAGGTCTTTCTGCACTTTCAGAAGTTTTATTGGCAAACTTGTAAGTAACACCTGCTGTTACTGATAGTTGATTCGTCCAATCAACAGTTCCTTGTGCTCTATATGAGTTTGCAAATTGATTTCTTACAATGAAGTCTCTTAGTTCTAGGTTAAGACTCCAAGCATCGCAAAGTCTGTAAGAAGTCAACAAACCAACAGGCAACACCCATTCAGAGTTTCTGTCAGACATCTCAGGTTTAGGGTCAGTACGTTTTGAAGAACCATAACCTATACCTGTGAAAACAGAAGCATTGAAAAATCTATCTGCTTTATAACCACAAATCCAATTGGTAAGATTGAACAAAACGTTAGCATGAACGATATAGTAGTCGTTTTTCAATTCTGCGTTTCCATCCTCATTAACTTCTATACCTGCCATAGGTTTGTAATAAGATTTGTTATTAAGACCAGAAAAACCTAATCTTAGACCAACAACAGGGGTAATCCACTTGCTGACATAGACATCAAAAACTGGTGCAAAAGAGCCCCAAGTATCAGGGTTAAGGTCTACGTCATTGTCATCAGTGTTGGGAATATTGAAAAATGTTTGCACTCCGGCACCCAAACTTATCTCCCAGTTATCCCAGAAATGATTTGTTTCAAAATGTGCCCATTTTGGTTTGATTTCGTCTTGTGCAAACACAGAGCCTGCAAATAATGCTACAGCAAGCATAATGACTAATCTTTTCATTGTTTTCTTAAATTTTAAATTATTAATAATTTTACTTTTCACAAATCACAGCACAAAATTACAACGAAATTTTATAGTTTAATTAAAATTTACAAACTTTTTTCACACAGAGTGTTAAAATTTGTTGGCAAATTTATAAGTAACACCTGCACTAACGGACAATTGATTTGAAAAATCGGCTGTAGTCAGAGGTGATAATTCATTATGCACATTGTTGCCAAATAGTAAAAAGTCTCTGAATTCAAGATTGATAGCCCAATTTTTACTAATGCTGTATGTTGTTAACAAGCCAATAGGAACAATTAGTTGGATTTTGTTATCGGATTCGGGTTTTGGCTCTGTGCGTTTGGAATACATAACTCCCACTCCTGCAAAAACAGAAAGATTGAAAAAAGCATTTGGACTATAACCATTTATCAAATTGGTTACATTCAATAAAGCGTTTATATGAGCAGAGAAAGAGTTGTTTTTTAACTCAACATTATCTTCATATAAGGAATTATAATAATACTTGGCACCAATACCCGAAAAGCCTAAACGCATACCAAAGATTGTACTCATCCATTTGTTTACATACAAATCAAATACGGGAGTAAAACTATCCCAACTATAAGGATTTAGGTCTGTACCGTTTTTTGTATTTGGCATGTTGTATATCGTTTGCACTCCTGCGTCCAAACTTATTTCCCAATTACTCCAAAAACCATTGTTATCGGCAACAACGTGTATATTTTTTGTTTGAGCAAATGTCAATACGGATAGCGACATGAATACAAAAACAATAAATACTCTTTTCATTTCCTTAACGAACTTTTAACCTTTATTTATTAGTCTGCGTTTACGAGTTAAGTTTTGAAATAGATACAAAAAAGTTAAAAAAAAATGTATTTTTCCCCAAGAGGTGCAAAATTTATATTACTTTTGCTTGACAGAGAAAACCTAAATACAGAAAAATATATGATTAAAAAAGTTTATTGGTTATTGTTGCTTGCTTTGTTGTGCAGTCCGACAATACATGCTCAGGTTGAGCAAAGTCTTATAAAACAAAAAAAAGCGGAACTTTTGTCCAAAAGAGAAAGTATGACGCAAGAACAAATACGTCAAGAGTACGCAAAGCGACACATAGTGAGAAAACCTCAAAAGGTGAATATGCCCAAACGTGCAGTAAAAAAAGATACCGTCTCAAATTCTTATTCGCAAAAATCTCTCAACACCTCTTCCTTACCGGAGGATATAATTTACCCGATAGAGAGCGATGAGGTGCAAGCCATACTTATGACATGGTCTTATATTTCAAAAACATTGCAAGACGACCAATACGCAGAGCCTATTTTTGAGGGCAAAGGAATAACCTCTTGGTATAACCCTGTTCTTGTTGATATATACAGCGTGCCAGATGTTGCAACCAATTCCGATGAGGCAAAGGTTTTTGCCAAACTTGCCAATGCTATACAAAAACATGCTCAAGTATGGATAAATGTATGGGCGGCAGAGGATACCACAACCATTAAAGATTTTATGCAACAAAGAGGCACTCCGCTTACCAATTATCGTTTTTTCATCAATCCGGGAAATACCATTTGGTACAGAGACTGCGGACCTGTTGCTTTTTATTATGGAGACAATGATGATATAGGTTTTATGGACTTTGAATACTATGGTTACAGACCTTTGGACAATGATATTCCTGTCAAAATAGCACAAAAGTTGAATATTCCTGTCTATACTTCGGCTATTGAATATGAAGGAGGAAATATATTGATGGACGGGTTGGGTACTTTGATAACAACTTCTGCCGTTTATGAAACAAATCAAGATGAGATTGGTTTGGCTTGTTTGGATACGACTTCTCCATATGGATTTTATGAGCAGAGCAAAGAGTCTTTGACCGCGGCGCAAGTTGATGACAGTCTCAGGTATTTGTTAAATCTGTCAAAACTTGTGGTTTTACCGGCTTTACAATATGACGGAGGTACTGGACACATAGACCTTTATTGTGATATGTGGAAAGAGACAGGTTTTGTTGTTTCCCAGTATCCTCAGGTTTTGAGCGGTTGGACAGACTATCAAAGAGTAAGCAATAATCTTGACAGTTTGTTGAGAATGCAAAACTATTTTGGCAACAAATACTTTGTTTCTCGTATTCCTTTGCCAACAAGAAACAATGGTTCTTGGTATTCTTCCGAGTCAAATTACAGCAACAATTACACCCGTTCATTTTCCAATCATACCTTTGTCAATGACGCAATTATTCAACCTGTTTTCTACGATACTACTTTGACAGGAAGTAAAGCGGGAGATAAAGCAGGTAACCTTGCCGCCATTGAAATAATGAAGCAAAGTTATCCCGGCTATTCTTTTGAGGAAATAGATGTAAGGAGTTTTGATGGTTGGGGCGGTGCATTGCATTGCATAACAAAACAAATTCCGGCAGAAAACCCTGTTAGAATATATCATCAACCTTTAAGATATATAAATACTTCTGCAGAATATTTGACAAACGCTTCGCTTACCATACTTGCTCAAAACAAAAGCGGTATAGAAGAGGTAAAAGTTTTTTACAGATATGCTTCAGATAATGATTTTACGGAATTAAGTTGCTATTCTATGGGTAATAATATGTATGGAGTGGATATTCCTTTGCAAGCAAATGTTACGAACGATACCATATTTTATTACATATCTGCAACCTCCAACAATGGCAAAACCATTACCAAACCCATGACCGCTCCTTTGGGTTACTATACCTTGCCTTATGGAACGGAGATAACCGGTGTTGTGCAAGCCGATGTTTATGGTGAGGGAAGTCATACTTGGGTTTCTTTGGGAGAAAATGTTTCAAAAACATTGGATATGATAGGTCAAGCCTATCCAAACCCTGCTCAAGACAGAGTAAGCATAGATATACCTCAAAGCAAGACAGATATTTATTATAGAGTGATAAATTTAAAAGGACAAGTATTGTTATCCGATAAGGTTTATGAATCTTTTGGAAAATTAAATTTGGATGTCTCTTCTTTGAAGGCGGGCAATTATTGGATAACATTTACTGACGGCAATTTCTCAACGGTAAGAAAACTTGTTATTGCAAAATAGCAGACTTTACAAATAAAAGAAACTTAAAAAAAATAAAATAAAGAGATGAAAAAAATTAGCATTTTAATTATGTGTCTTGCCGTTATGGTAGGTACTAATAGTTTTGCTCAGTATAAGGCAAACGAGGATATTTTCAAATACAATAAGGACTTATCCCTTAATAATACTCTTGGTAGTATGCAAGGCACACAGGCAGGAGGAGTTTTGGGCACCTTATTGAATTTTAAAACTTTCATAAACATAGGTTATGTAAATCAAACTTTGAAGCCAAAATATGGCGGGGAGATAAAAAGTGATTTTGGAGTTGATTTGGAGTATGGAAAGACTGTTTATTTTCACAGAATACCATTGTTGGGCAGAATTAAATTTGGTGCGGACTTGGGAGTTGACATCAATTATGTGAAATACAAAGATTATGAGGAAAAAATCGTAAGAAGCGGTGATACTGAATTGTGGGAAGAAGAGGTAAATTTGGGAGTACATCAGGGTGAAGCAGGTTTTTTGATTGGTCCTCGCGTAACCGTCAATATATTGCCAACGTTAAAAATAAGCGGATTTTTCAGATATGTTCCTTCTTGGTCATGTTTGGTACTTGATGATGATGTTACCAGTACTTATGCTTCATTCTTTACATACGGAGGAGAAATTACTTGGCTCTTTGTCGGTTTGGGAATAGAGGGAAGGCACGGAAGTGCAAAATATAATAGTTTGGTTACAGATGACGCAAAAATCAAATATACAACTGACGCAATGAGAGTTTATCTAACATTCAGATTTTAAAAAAAATCACAATACAAAAAAAAGAGAAGTAACTTTTTCGGGTTACTTCTCTTTTTTGTTATCTCCCAAGATGTTGTTGCCATAGCCAAGCCGATGAGGTCATAGAGTCTATATCCTCTTTTGCCTTCCAGCCCAATTCTTGCTCGGCAAAGGATGTGTCTGCCCATATCTGTATTATATCTCCTGCACGTCTTGGAGCAAAAGACCAAGGAAGTTTTTCACCCGTACTTTTTTCAAAACTGTTTATTATTTCCAAAACCGAGAACCCGTTTCCTGTGCCAATGTTGAAAAATTCCAAATTCTTTTTATTCTTTTTGTCCAACAATCTTTGTAGGGCTACCACGTGTGCTTTTGCCAAATCCACCACGTGAATATAATCTCTTATGCAGGTGCCATCTGGAGTCGGATAATCGTTGCCAAAAACTTTTAACTCTTTTCTAAGTCCTGCGGCAGTTTGAGTTATGAAAGGCATAAGGTTGTTTGGCACACCGTTAGGCAATTCTCCAATCAACGCAGAGGCATGAGCACCTATAGGGTTGAAATATCTTAAAGCAATGGCTTTGATTTCAGAGGTTGCGGTTATAAAATCAAGCATTTCCTCCACTATCTGTTTGGTATGTCCGTATGGAGAAGTGGCTTTTTTTGTTGGAGAAGATTCTTTTATAGGCAATTGGTCTGGCTCGCCATAAACGGTGCAAGAAGAGGACTGAACAAAATATTTTATTCCTCTTTGTTGCATCTCTTGCGCAAGATTTAGAAAAATACCAAGATTGTTTTTGTAATATATAATAGGCTTTTCAACACTTTCTCCCACTGCTTTAAAGGCAGCAAAATTTATTACCGCACATATATCGGTAAAAGTGTCAAATACCAAGCGGCACTCTCTATTATTGGACAAATCGGCTTTGACAAAATCAGGTCGTTTTCCTGTGATTTTTTCTATATTATCTATTACCTCTGCTTTGGAATTAGAAAGATTATCGGCTATTACTACGTCAAATCCTGCATTCTGCAACTCTACTGTTGTGTGGCTTCCTATGTATCCTGTTCCACCGGTTATAAGTATTCTCATATCGATTTCTTTTTTATCTTTACGTTTGTTATATATAAAACAACGTAATAACATTATGGTTTATTGCAATTGTTTTTGATTGGTTGGCACACAGGCAGGCATTGTCTCCACTAACTTGTAACACCTGTTAAGAAATAAAAAGAGGAATTTTTTTTAACAAAATTTTCCATTTTAAAGAAATATCTATAACTTTGCTAACGTTATATCAGCACATTTTTTAGAAAAAAAATAAAAATTTAGATATATGAAAAAACTGTTTATTTTAGCATTTACGCTAAGTGTCGCCACGCTCTCTTTTGGTAGCGAGGCAGATTTGGTTATCCCCGAGCAGGTTCATAATTGGAGTTTCTTGCATTGGGGATTTTTAATTACTATTTTGGGCTTTTTGTTCGGAATATATCAGTTTATGAAGGTCAAAAAACTTCCTGTACATAAAAGTATGCTTGAAATAGGAGAAGTTATTTTTAAAACATGCTCCACTTATTTAAAACAGCAAGGAAGATTTCTTGCCGTTTTATTTATTTTTATAGGTATTGTGGTAGCGTGTTACTTTGGTTTTATGACAGAAAAATCGGCAGGTATTGGCGGAGTTTTGATGATTTTATTGTCCACGGTCATAGGTATGCTTGGCTCTTATGGGGTTGCCGCTTATGGCATACGTATGAATACCTTGGCAAATGCACGTATGGCTTTTGCTTCTTTGAGAAGACAACCGCTCAAACTGTTCAGTATTCCTTTAAATGCAGGAATGAGTATAGGAGTGATGTTGGTTTGCGTGGAATTGTTTTTAATGTTGGTTATTCTGCTTTTGGTTCCGGGAGATTTGGCAGGTAGTTGTTTTATTGGTTTTGCAATAGGTGAAAGTTTGGGAGCAAGTGCTTTGAGAATAGCAGGAGGTATTTTTACCAAAATTGCCGATATAGGTTCCGACCTTATGAAGGTTGTTTTTAAGATAGGAGAGGACGACCCAAGGAATCCGGGTGTTATTGCAGATTGTACAGGTGATAATGCAGGAGACTCTGTGGGTCCTACTGCAGATGGTTTTGAAACCTACGGAGTAACAGGAGTGGCTTTGGTCTCTTTCATACTTTTGGCTGTGCCGGATACAATGCTTCAAACCAAACTTCTTGTATGGATATTTTCTATGAGAATACTTATGGTTATTACTTCAGTTTTAGCCTACTATATTAATAATGCTGTTTCTAAGGTAAAATATTCCAACTCCGAAGACCTTGATTTTGAAAAACCTTTAACCTCTTTGATTTGGATTGCTTCTGTTTTGAGTATTGTGATTACTTTCCTTGTATCCTATTTTCAACTTGGAAACGTAGAATATAACGGTGTGCAATACCCTAATCTTTGGTGGCAGTTATCTTTGATTATCTCTTGCGGAACACTTGGTGCGGCTGTTATACCAGAAATTACCAAGGTGTTTACTTCTCCAAAATCTTCTCATGTTTTGGAAGTTGTAAAATCTTCACATCAGGGAGGTGCTTCGTTGAATATACTTTCGGGTTTTGTAACAGGTAATTTTTCTGCTTTTTGGACGGGTATAGTATTTGTGCTTTTGATGTTCTTTGCTTACATATTTAGCGGAGGTTTTGGCGATATTATGATTTATCCTTCCATATTTGCTTTTGGTTTGGTGGCTTTTGGTATGTTGGGCATGGGGCCTGTAACCATAGCCGTGGATTCATACGGACCTGTAACAGACAATGCTCAAAGTGTTTATGAACTTTCATTGTTTGAAGAAATACCAAACGTAGACGAAGAGGTGGAAAAAGAATTTGGGTTCAAACCCGATAGGGAAAAAAGCAAATATTATTTGGAACAAAATGATGGAGCGGGCAATACTTTTAAAGCCACTGCCAAACCCGTGCTTATAGGTACGGCTGTTGTAGGAGCAACAACAATGATTTTCTCTATAATACTTGTTATTAAAAATGTTTTGGGAATAGACCCTGCCGTTGTTTTAAATATTCTTAATCCTTATACCATACTTGGTTTCATACTTGGAGGAGCAGTTATTTATTGGTTTACGGGTGCAAGTACTCAAGCCGTTACAGTGGGAGCCAATCGTGCGGTAGGGTACATTAAAAATCATATCAAACTTGACCCTAATGCACCTAAGAAAGCAGATGAAAAAAGCAGTATTGATGTGGTAAAAATATGTACTCAATATGCTCAAAAAGGAATGTTTAATATTTTCATAGCCATATTTTTCTTTGCATTAGGTTTTGCATGTTTGTCTTCGCCGAATGGTATTGGTGGAGAACAAGCAGTAAGTTTATTTGTTTCCTATTTGATTTCCATTGCTTTGTTTGGTTTGTTTCAAGCCGTATTTATGGCAAATGCAGGTGGTAGTTGGGACAATGCAAAAAAAGTTGTTGAAGTTGATTTGGCTTTAAAGGGTACGGAAATACACGATGCTTCTGTTGTGGGTGATACTGTGGGCGACCCATTTAAGGACACTTCATCGGTTTCGCTTAATCCGATTATCAAATTCACAACATTGTTTGGACTTTTGGCTATGGAGATGGCTATAAGTGAAAGTTTTCGCGGACTTGCTCCATATTTCGGACTTGTTTTTGTGATTATTGCCATAATCTTTGTTTGGCGTTCTTTCTATAAAATGCGAATAGACTCTTCTATGGAAGAAATCATTGCCTCTCAAAACAAAAAGCAATAAAGATTTATTTTTTACCAAATACAAAAGGCAAGGCAAACGTATTTGCTTTGCCTTTTTTTACAATTTAGGCTGATGTATAACCTATAAAAAGCAGTGGTTTTGCCCTTGTCATAACACATTATAATATATGCTAACCTATAAAAAAGAGCCAAAATAACGGCTTTGCCCTTATAAAACACCCAATGGGTACGGCTTTGCCCCTACGAAAACAGGCTGAATAAGAGTAGAAAAATATTTTTTCGGGAAATTTAATTGATATACACTAAAAAGTCAAAAATAAGGGTGCTACCATTGATTATCAATTACTTAACCTTTTTCGAGGGGTCAAAATCGGGCAAAAATCGTGAAAATCAGCGTTTTCGAGAGGTTTTTTAAAGGAAAAATTTTTTCTTTGCCCGTTCTGTAAAAATGAAACGCCGATTCATTTCGACGAATCGGCGTTTCGATAAAATAAAACGCCGATTCGTTTTTACTGATTATTAAGTAGTTACAAGGATAAAAATTAGGAATTTTGTGATAGGGGTATTTCTCTATGCAAAGTTACGAAGATTTTACAACCTGACCAAACGTGTGCAAAAATTCATTTTGTAACTTATTGATAATCAGTAAACGGATTTTCCAAAAATCAGATGTATTTTACAACGAATTGCTACAACTTGCTATATTTTAACCTATGCTAATTTATAAATAAAGTTGTATGAACTTATTCCGTTGATGATTATGTTTGTATAATTATCAGAATATTATTAATGATATTTTTTTAATTTTATTTTATTGATAATAAGATTATTAAAAAGTATAAGCAAAATTTTATCACATTTTTTTATTAAAAAAGTTTGTCAGTATATTTTTTTGCTATACCTTTGCAAATGTTTTCAACCGAGGTGCTTTTCTTATAAAGCGAAGGATGTGAAAGCGGTCCCTTAGCTCAGTTGGTTAGAGCATCTGACTCATAATCAGAGGGTCCTTGGTTCGAGCCCAAGAGGGACCACATAAAAAAGAGACAGGTATTTTGTAAGAATACCTGTTTTTTTTGTTTATGGATACTGCTGAAAGAAAAGTTTAGTTTGTTTATTGAAAAGTTGTAACTTTGCAAAAAATTTGTGATATGTGTTATGGAATACAATTTTAATGATATAGAAAAGAAGTGGCAAAAGTTTTGGAAAGAAAACAAAACCTTTAAGACAGAAATAGACGACAGCAAAGAAAAATATTATGTGTTGGATATGTTTCCTTATCCGAGTGGAGCGGGCTTGCATGTAGGACACCCTTTGGGATATATTGCTTCGGATATTTTTGCTCGTTACAAGAGATTAAAGGGATTTAATGTTTTGCACCCTATGGGCTTTGACGCATACGGCTTGCCTGCAGAACAATATGCCATACAGACGGGACAACATCCTGCCATTACAACCGAAAAAAACATAGCACGCTACAAACAACAACTCAATCAAATAGGACTTTCTTACGATTGGGACAGAGAAGTAAGGACTTGCGAAAGCAACTACTATAAATGGACACAATGGACTTTTACCCAATTGTTTAACTCTTACTATTCAAACAAAACTCAAAAAGCACAACCTATAAAAGAACTTATTGAACATTTTGAAAAATACGGCAGTCAAAATATAGATGTTGCACAAAGTAAAGCACTTGATTTTACACCGGAGCAATGGAATTCTTATTCAACAAAGGAAAAAAGCGATGTGTTAATGAATTATCGTTTGGCTTATTTATCTGTTTCCATGGTGAATTGGTGTGCAAAACTTGGTACAGTCCTTGCCAATGATGAAGTGGTCAATGGTACGAGTGTAAGAGGTGGTTATCCTGTGGAAAGAAAACCCATGCAACAATGGTCATTAAGAATAACCGCATACGCAGAAAGGCTTTTGCAAGGTTTGGATACTCTTAATTGGAGTGATAGTATAAAAGAAATACAACGCAATTGGATAGGCAAAAGTAGAGGCTGTGCTGTTTATTTTCCATTAAAAGACCATGAGGAAACTTTGGAAGTATTTACAACAAGGGCAGATACTATTTTTGGCGTAAGTTTTATGGTACTTTCGCCGGAGCATCCTTTGGTTCATAAAATAACCACCAAAAATTATCAAATAGAGGTAAAACACTATATAGAGCAAACCAAATCACGCTCTGACAGAGAAAGAGAATCGGATGTCAAACAAGTAAGCGGTATTTTCACCGGAGCATACGCCATCAACCCGATAAGCAAACAACAAATACCTATTTACGTTTCCGATTATGTTTTGATGGGGTATGGTACAGGAGCCATAATGGCAGTGCCTGCACATGACAGCAGAGATTTTGCTTTTGCAAAGAAATTTATGCTTCCTATAATAGAGGTGGTTTTGCCTAAGGGTATGCAAGAAAGCAATACATATACTTGGAAAGAAAGCCGAGATGCAAAAGAGGGAAAAATGATTCACAGCGGTTTTTTGAACGGTTTGGAGGTTAAAGACGCTATAAATAAAGCAATTTCCTATATAGAAAAACACAAACTTGGCTATGCCACAACCAACTATCGTTTGAGAGATGCCATTTTTTCACGTCAAAGATATTGGGGAGAGCCTTTCCCTGTTTATTATAAAGATGGAGTGCCTGAGGTTTTGGATGTTGATGACCTGCCTTTGTTATTGCCCGAAGTGTCTTCTTATTTGCCTACAGAAAACGGTGAGCCTCCTTTGGCAAGAGCGGAAAATTGGCACACCGCAGAGGGCTACCCATACGAAACCAATACTATGCCGGGGTTTGCCGGCTCCAACGCTTACTCGTTAAGGTATATGGACCCACACAATGATAATGAATTATGCTCTCATAAGGCAAACAATTATTGGCAAAACGTAGACCTATACGTGGGAGGTTCTGAGCATGCAACAGGACATTTGCTTTATTCAAGATTTATTACAAAGTTTTTGTTTGATATAGAGGTATGTTGCAAAGACGAGCCTTATCAACGCTTGATAAATCAAGGTATGATACAGGGCAAAAGTTGTTTTGTTTATAGAATAAAACAAAATTCTGACAGCAACAAAGAAAAATATGTTTCTTACAATTTGAGAAACGATTACACAACCGATGCCATTCATATTGATATTTCTTTGGTAGATGCAAACAATGTCGTAGATATAGAGGCTTTGAGACAATGGAGAGAGGAGTTCAAAGATGCTGAGTTTATTTTTGAAGATGGCAAATATATATGTGGAAATGAGGTTGAAAAGATGTCCAAAAGTCTTTACAACGTTATAAATCCTGATTATCTCGTGGAAAAGTACGGTGCAGATACTTTGCGTTTGTATGAGATGTTTTTGGGACCAATAGAGCAGTCTAAACCTTGGGATGTTCAAGGTATAGAGGGCGTGAGTCGCTTTTTGAAAAAATTTTGGCGCTTGTATGTGGGAGACAACGGTCTTTGTCTTACAGAGGATGAGCCGACAAAAGAAGAGTTAAAAGTGCTTCATCGCGGTATAAAGAAAATAGAGGATGATATTGAAAGATTTTCCTTGAATACTTGTGTAAGTAATTTTATGATAATGTGTAATGAATTAACAGATAAAAAATGTCATAAAAAAGCCATACTCAAACCTTTATGTATTTTGATTGCTCCTTTTGCTCCTCATATAGCAGAAGAACTTTGGTCTTTGATGGGAGAAAGACAAACTATTACATACGCTTGTTTCCCTTCATACGAAGAAGAATATTTAAAAGACTCCGATTACAGATACCCTATTTCCATAAACGGAAAAACGCGTGCCTTTATAGAATTTCCTTTGGATAAAGATGCTGAGGAAATTAAACAAGAGGTATTGCAAAACGAACAATTGAAAAATCACCTTGAAGGAAAAGAAATAGTAAAAATAATTTTTGTCAAAGGAAAGATAGTAAACATCGTTGTTAAGTAAGATTTCTTTTGATTTAACAAAAAAAGAGCGAGTTTGTTTTACAATTACTCGCTCTTTTTGTTTGAAAAATTTTTTGACTAATCAGAAAAAAATATTCTTATCAAAAAAAATGGTATTATTTTTGCAAGACAATTCTTTAATTAAGAAATGACAAAAACTGTTATATAATGGAAGTAATAAGCAGAGGAAAAATTTCTCAAATAATAGGTGCGGTGATAGATGTGAGGTTTGACGAGGGAGTGGAATTGCCTGAAATATACGATGCTTTGAGAGTAAAAAAAGAGGACGGCACTTATCTTATTTTGGAAGTAGAGCAAGACCTTGGAGAAAATACCGTAAGATGTATTTCTATGGACTCTACCGACGGTTTGCAACGCGGTTTGGAGGTTGAAAATTTGGGCGAGCCTATTACTATGCCTGTTGGGGAGGATATTAACGGCAGGTTGTTTAATGTTATAGGTCAGACCATAGACGGTTTGCCGTCTGTCAAAACAAATAAATCTTATCCCATACATAGAGATGCTCCAAAATTTGAGGAATTATCTACCGATAGCGAGGTTTTATTTACCGGTATAAAAGCCATAGACCTTATAGAACCATATTCCAAAGGAGGAAAAATTGGTTTGTTTGGAGGTGCCGGCGTCGGCAAAACCGTGCTTATTATGGAAATGATACACAACATAGCCTTAAACTATTCCGGTCAATCTGTTTTTACAGGTGTGGGTGAAAGAACAAGAGAAGGCAACGACTTGCTTAGGGATATGTTGGACAGTGGTGTTATCAACTATGGGGAAGAGTTTCGTAAGACTATGGAGCAAGGCGGTTGGGACTTGTCAAAGGTGGATATGCAAACTTTAAAAGATAGCAAATGCACACTTGTTTTTGGTCAAATGAACGAACCACCGGGAGCAAGAGCAAGAGTGGCTTTATCGGGCTTGACTTTGGCTGAATATTATAGAGACGGAGAGGGTGAAGCAACAGGCAAAGATATTCTTTTGTTTATAGATAATATATTTAGATTTACACAGGCCGGTAGTGAGGTTTCGGCTCTTTTGGGACGTATGCCTTCGGCTGTGGGATATCAACCTACTTTGGCTTCTGAAATGGGTGCCATGCAAGAAAGAATTACCTCCACAAAAAGAGGAAGTATCACCTCTGTACAAGCCGTTTATGTGCCGGCCGATGATATAACAGACCCTGCTCCTGCTACCACATTTACCCACCTTGATGCTCAGACAGTACTTTCACGTAAGATAGCCTCTTTAGGAATTTATCCTGCGGTAGACCCTTTGGAGTCGTCTTCTCGTATTTTAAAAGAAGATATTTTGGGCAAAGAACACTACCAAACTGCTCAAAGAGTAAAACAAATTCTGCAACGTTACAATGAATTGCAAGATATTATTGCCATACTTGGTATAGAAGAATTGGGGGATGAGGATAAACTTGTTGTTTCTCGTGCAAGAAAAGTACAAAGGTTTTTGTCTCAACCTTTCTTTGTAGCAGAACAATTTAGCGGAGTACCGGGACAATTTGTAGATATAAAAGACACTATCAAAGGCTTCAAAATGATACTTGACGGAGAAGTAGACAACACGCCGGAGGCTGCCTTTAACATGGTAGGTACTATAGAAGAGGCTATTGCTAAGGGAGAAAAAATGTTGCAACAAGCCAATAAATAAACTCTTAAACCACAACATAATATGAAAATAAAGATATTATCACCGGAAAAATTGCTTTATGAGGGTGAGATAAAAAGTGTGAAACTTCAAGGTTTGGGAGGTAAATTTGAAATACTTGAACATCACGCTCCGATAGTATCTGCTTTGGTCAAGAGTGAAATAATTTTAACAGATAAAGCAGATAAGCAATTTTCCTTTGCTATACAAGGAGGTATGGTGGAAATGGCTGATAATAAGATAAGTATTTTGACACAATAGAAGTTTTTACAAATAAAAATTATAGAACATTAGGAAGAAAAGTTTTATTCCTAATGTTTTTTTTGTATGTCAAAAAATATGTACAACATAATAATCAAAACAAAATTTCGTTTTACTTCTAATTATAAACTAATTAAAAAACGCTACAAGATGAAAAAGATTTTTTTAGCCTTAGGGTTGGTTGCAACGTTGTTTTTTTCCTGTGGGAAAAAGGATGCACAAGAAAAAATGGTTAATCAAAAGGCCGTACAAGACTCTATACAACAGGCCTTGGACGCTAAAAATCAAGAATTGGAAGAATTGTTTGCTCAACTTAATGAGATAGAGCAGGACCTTAATGTTGTTACTTCCAAATACTCCAATGTGGAGTCCATTCGCAACGCCTCCACAGAATTAAATAAAAACAATCGTTCTAAAATACGCACTCAAATACAAGACATCAACGAAATTCTTAATCAACAAAAACAAAGAATCAACACTTTGACCGCTGAATTAAAAAAATCACGTTCCAACAACAAAGAGTTGACCGCTTTCATAGAAAAATTACAACAAAGAATAACCGAGCAAGAAGAGGAAATACAATTGCTTACAACCGAATTGCAAAAGAAAAACATAATAATTTCTTCTTTAAACAAGAATTTGGACGAACTATCTCAGCAAAACAAAGAGAAGGATGACCACATACTTAAAGTTGAAGATGAGAAAAATGTTGTTTACTACATAGTCGGTTCAAAGAAAGAACTTGTACAGCAAGGTATCATTAATTCCAAAGGAGGTTTTCTTGGTATAGGCAAAAAGACTTCTGTTTCTTCTGATTCGGAATTGAGTAAATACACCAAAGAAGACCAAAGAAGATTAAAGACCATCTCGCTTAAAGGCAAAAAAGTACAAATACTTACTGCTCACCCTTCTTCTTCTTACTCTTTGGATAAAGAAGATAAGCCTACCCAATTAATTATAACCAATGCAAGTTTATTCTGGTCAAAGAGTAAATTCCTTGTTATAATGGAGAAATAAAAAAATCATATAAAACTTTTAATTGGGATATATCCTTGGGGTATATCCTTTTTTTTATTTCCCTTATAGTAAAAAAAGTATTATCTTTGCAACCATATAAAGGAGTAGAAAAAGATGTTAGTTGTAGGCAATAGTTTGTTAAGCGAAGATATAAGAGATATTAAATTTTCGTGCGATTTGTCCAAATGTAAAGGGCAATGTTGTGTAGAGGAAGGTGGCTTTGGTGCTCCCATAACAAAACAAGAGAAAAGAGAAATAAAAAAACTTCTGCCAAAAGTGTTGCCTTTACTTCCAACAGAGAGCCAAACAATAATAAAAAAAGAAGGCTTCACAGAGCAGGACGAACAAGGCGACCTTTGTACAAAAACAATAAACAAAAAGGATTGTGTATTTTCTTTTAAAGATGAAAAAACAGGTTGTTTTTTCTGTGCCTTTCAAAAACTTTATATTGAAAACAAATCTTCCTTTATCAAGCCTATTTCTTGCTATCTATATCCTCTGAGAGTAAAGGACTATGGAGAATTTAATACGGTCAATTTTGATTTTTGGAAAATATGCTCCTGTGCCATGCAACATAAAAATGCTACTCCGTTATACATTTATTGCAAAGAACCACTCATTTTACGTTTTGGTGAAAAATGGTATAAAGAGTTGGAAGAACAGATAAAAGAAAGTCAAAAGTAATTACTATTTTGCAATAAAAACAAAATAAATTAGTTATAAATAATATAAAATTAAGACTATAAATATTATGAGAGAAGATAAACTTTTTAAAGGAAAAACTCTTGCCATTCTTTCTGGCGGAGGAGATACTCCTGCTATCAACAGCAGTATAGAGTCAATAAGAAACCGTGCCACCATGCTTGGATTTAAGGTATATGGAATACTTAGAGGCTGGAAAGGTTTGTTGGGAGAGGGAGATGTTGTGGATTTGACTAAAAAGCCTTATAACCCTCTTTACGGCGGTACGGCTTTGCGTTCATCTCGTACCAATCCTTTTCCTTCAAAGAAAAACCCTGAAGACAGAGTTCCTCAGGTAATGCGTAATCTTAAAAGATATGGAATTGATGTTTTGGTTACCATAGGAGGAGACGATACCAACGGAGCAGCAAAACGTTTGTATGAACAAGAAGGTATTCCCGTTATAGGTTTTCCAAAAACAATAGATAACGACCTTAGGACTTTGACTTGGCATGAATTTAACGGACAAAAGGTGGATGCTGTTACTTGTCCCGGTTTCCCTTCTGCTGCTTTGGGTATAGCGGATTTTGCAGCAAGGCTTAAAACCACAGCAGAGTCTCATTCAAGAATAATGGTTATGGAGGTTATGGGCAGAGATGCCGGCTGGCTTACGGGAACGGCTACTTTTGGAGGCTCTACCATTGCCCTTATACCTGAGTTGGAAATGAACAAAGAACGCAAAGAGCATTTCTTTGATTTGGTTAATGAGGCTTACAAAAATTCTCCTGATAAGGCTTTGATAATACCTGTAAGCGAAGGAGTGCGTTGGTACAATGAAAAGACAAACACAACCGATGTTGTCTATGCTTCCACCGAGCAGGATGAATATGGGCATGCTCGTTTGGGTGGAGTCAGTGGAACAATAGCAAGTGAAATTTCTGCCAAATTAAAAATAGATGCAAGAGCACAAATAACAGGTTATTATCCAAGAAGCGGAATGTGTTCTGCTTACGACAGAAGAATGACTCAAGCACTTGCAGATAAGGCAGTTGATTTATTGATAAGAGAAGATTTTGGCAAAATGCCTGTTTTGTCCAAAGTTTGTTACTTTGATGAGTTGGAGGAATATAATTGTTCTGCAATAGATATGGGTAAGATAGGCAATCGTCCTTTGCCTGAGGAGTATTTTGATGAGAAGACCTTCTGTTTTACACCTATGTACAAGGACTTTTTAGCACACATATTGGGAAACAATTACACATACCCGACCTTTCATACTAACTTTCCAAAAGTAGAAGCAAAAGAGTTATAATAATTTATTGAATTAAGGTCTTTAAAATGTTGTTGTAATTTTAAAGACCTTAATTATTATAAAATTTCAAAAAACAATGACACCTAAAGTAAGTATAATAATGGGGAGCACTTCCGATTATTCTGTTATGGAAAAGGCTGCCAAATTTTTGGATGAGCAAGAAATTCCTTTTGAAATAAACGCCTTGTCAGCACACCGTACTCCAAAAGAGGTCAGTCTTTTTGCCTCTGAGGCTGAGCAAAGAGGCATTAAAGTAATCATAGCGGCGGCAGGAATGGCGGCGGCTTTGCCCGGAGCCATAGCAGCAGAGACTACTTTGCCTGTTATAGGAGTACCTATAAAATCATCTTTTGAGGGCTTGGACTCTGTGCTTTCCATGTTACAAATGCCTCCTGCTGTTCCCGTCAGTGTGATGTCGGTCAATGGAGCCTTGAATGCCGCCATTATGGCTATGGAAATTTTGGCTTTGACGGACGAAACAATAAAAGAAAAAATACATTCTTACAAGCACTCCTTGAAAGAAAAGATTGTAAAGGCTAATGAAGAATTTGCCAAAATAGAGTTTAAATACAAAACCAATTAGTCTTTAAGAATTTAAGCAAAACAATCCAATATTTAATTTATGATAGTAATAGGAATAACCGGTACTTTGGGAGCGGGTAAAGGAACAATAGTTGATTTTTTGAAGGACAGAGGTTTTTTGCATTTTTCAGCAAGAGATTTTTTAAATAAAAGAATAAAAGAACTCGGCCTTGAAGCCAATAGGGATACAATGACCATGGTTGCCAATCAAGAAAGAGAGAAAGAGGGTGCTGATTTCATCGTCAAGGGGTTGCTTGCAATGGCAAAGAAGGAGGACAAAAATTGTATAATAGAAAGTATTCGCAATGTAAAGGAAATAAAGTATTTGAAAGAAAATTCTGAATTTATTTTGTTTTCTGTGGATGCTGATATTAAAACTCGTTATGAACGTATATCCTTGCGTAAGAGCGAGACAGACAACGTAAGTTTTGAAACCTTTGTCCAAAATGAGCAACGAGAAATGACCTCCACAGATGAAAACAAACAAAATATAAAGGCTTGTATGCTTTTGGCTGATTTTTCTTTCAATAACGATGGTGATTTTTCCGCTCTAAAAAAACAGGTAGAGCAAGTTTTGGACAAGATACAATACAGAACGAGACCTTCTTGGGACGAATATTTTTTGGAAATAGTCAAAACAGTATCCAAACGTGCCACATGCAACAGAGGCAGAAGCGGTTGCGTGATTGTAAAGAACCGTCAAATATTGGTTACCGGTTATGTTGGTTCTCCTAATGGCTTGCCTCATTGCGATGAGGTTGGGCATCTTTTCCGCAAACAAATGGACGAAAACGGTAATATTTCAAATCATTGTGTTCGCACCGTACATGCCGAACAAAATGCTATTTGTCAAGCAGCAAAAAGAGGTATTGCTCTTGAAGGAGCGACGCTTTACTGCACTATGACTCCGTGTCGTACCTGTGCTATGATGATTATCAATTGCGGAATAAAAAGAGTGGTATGCTTAAATAAGTATCATAACGGTAGAGAAACCGAAGAAATGTTTCAACAAGCCAATATTGAATTGGATTTCTATTGCAACAAAATTTTGGAATACGATAAACAATAAATTGCTTATCGGTTATTAGGAGTTGGTAAACATATAATAAAAAAGTAGAGGCTTCGCCCAATAGGACACCTATGGGCGTTAAAATTTCATTCTTTGATACTTAATAAAATTCTTTTTGTAGGCTTTAAGAAAATGCTTAAACCATCTGTCATTATTGTATTTATCTTCCATACGATAACTTTGAGCAATTTTTTCCTGCCTTGATTTATCTTGCATAGACATCAAGTAACCTATACGCTTTTGTATCTTTTTTGTATGTTTAGCCTTGTATCCCATAAGTTTCAAAGATGCTATTGCTTCTATAGCCCCCTCATATTGTTGATACTTTATAAGATTTTCTGCTGTGCGTATGGATAAATTGTCATCGTTGAAGTTTTTCAATACGTCTCTAATTCCTTCATGTTGAACGCTCATTTCATTAAGTTTATGAGTATTGTAAAAGTATTCCATCTTGGCATACTCCAAAAAGAATTTTGTTGTATCTCTATCGGATAATATTTGCTCACAGTTCTCTTTCATAGCAACATATTGCAGAGGTTCTTCTATCTGTCTTTTCAAACTTCTGACTCTTTGTTTGTCAAGCCTGCATTCGTTATTACCTTTGATTTCCATTGCCTTATTGATATAGGCTTCAGCCGTATAGAAATCATTTTTTCTTATACATTCCAAAATATCATAGACCAAAACATTTATTTCATCCTGCTTTTTTTGACAAACTTTATTGTCTATGGCTCGCAAATAAGAATTCATTATTCTTTGTATTGCAGTATCCTCCTGCATTTTATACTCGGTAATCAAATCATTGGTTAAAGCCACAAGCGAATCTGCCTTTGTCACATTTCCCTCAAATATTGCATATTCCGCCTCAGACATACGTTTGGCGCTTATCTCCCTTATGGCGCGTATATACATGGATTCCACCGCTCGTTTGTCTCCCTCTATTTTTGCCAAACGGTTGGCTTTTTCCAAAACTTCAAGAGCCTTTTCATAATTATTTACTTGCATAAACGTACGAGTCTCAAAAAACTTGTCATCTATTGCTTTGTCAATGGTCTTTATCTTGGTGCTTTGCACGGCGAAACTTTCGCTCGGGTTTTTGTTTTCCGAGGAAGGAATATAATCTTTTTCTATTTGGGCGACTTGCTCTTCCGCATTGGAAAGAGTGTCCTTTACATAATCGGCATAGTCTAAAACATAGCCTTCAGATTTTGCATTGTTTTCAATGGAATCCAATTTAACATCGGTAGGAAGTGTTGTGCCTTGTATGGAAGCGATTTCTTTGAGTGTTTGTTCCTCAAATTTGCCCCCCACCATTTGACTTAAACTTTTTGCCTTATAAAGCATATCTCCTCTGAGTTCCATATTTTTGGCACCTTGCAGGTTCTTTGCTGTGGTAAGATAATATTCAACTACTTTGCCTACAATTTCATCAAAGGACGCATTCTCATCAATATTTTCCCTATTGCGTTGCAGATAATCAAAAGTATTTTCAGCAAAATCACCCGCGACTTTCATTTCGCCCATTTTCAAGGCTCGTTTTGTAATGGAGATATGATTATCGTAAATTCCTTGATTACATTCTTTCAACTTTTTCTCCACTATGGCGTTTTGACAGATGTTCATTTTATCCGTTTTGCAAAAATCTTGCAATTGGGTAAGTATATCATAAGCATAAGCATATTTACCCTCTTTTATCAAAGCAATGGATTGTAAAAGGTTTTTGTCGTATGTATATACCAACATATTGCCACAGAGTTTTTTCTGCTCTGAGGTAGGAGTCATTTTTGTTAATATATCATTAAGAATCTCTGTGGTTTTTATTATTTGAGAGGAGTCCGAAGCAAGTTTTGCCAATTCATAATGAGCCATAACATTTTTTGAATCAAGGCTTGTGGCTTTTTTCAAAAGTTGATAACCCTCATTTTTTTTGTTTTGCGAAATAAGATTAACGGCTTTTATATAATATAGTTCTGAAGAACGAGGTGTAAGAAAGTCCAACAATTCTTTGTTATGCTTTAATATAGTTTTTAATTCCAAATACTTGGCATAAATCTCATTATCCGAGTTATAATTTTCCTTTTCTTTTAAAAACTCCTCAGCCTTTGTTACTCTATATTGATAAACAGGCAACAAATCCACATTGTCAGCAGATATCAGGGTTAGTTCTTTGATGTGCTTATTATATTGTGAAACGAGTTCTTTCTTTTGAGAAGAAGAAAGCGATTGAGCAACAACTTGCAAACATAAAAATATTGTAATCAGGGCAAATAAAAATACACTCTTTTTCATACTACATTATATTATTTGGCAAAGATACAATATTTTTCCTTTCTCTCTTAAAAAGGGGAAAGGAAAAATATCGAACGAAAAAAACATTGTTTTTATAAGTGAGTTTCTTTTAACAAATCGGTTATGGTTTTTACGGGATTGAAAGTTGTCAACGGCACTTCTACAAAAATACTCAACCAATTACTCATTGCTCCATTCCATAAGCCCGGGCGTTCTTGTGCCTTTATGGTTTGCCCTTCAAAACTTTTTTCCGAAATAAAGCCCGCTTGTTTATCTATATACTTTTGCAAATTATACTTTTTTCCATCGGCTTTTCTGAAAGAAACAACCAAATCAACAGGATTAAAGTGAGTAGCCTTGACAAAAATATCTTTTTGTTCTTTGTCTTCCAAATTTACCTGCGCTTTTTCCACTATTTGCAAAGAAATATTTTTATTCTTTTCCACAAAGAAAGGACCTCCTCCAACTTCTCCCTCATTCTTAACCATACCGCAAACTCTCAAAGGTCTGTCTAAAAATCTTTTTAAGTATAATTTATATTGATTAAGTGTTTTAAACTCCGTGATATTTTTTACTTCCAATAGCCCGAGTTTATTTTTTAAAGTACTGTATATTGATAGGAGTTCTTGTTTGGATGTTTCCTCTTTTACCAATTTTTCTTGTAAGGAAAATATTTTCTGTTGAGTTTTTAATAGCACTCCGCCCAAAAATTCTTTGTACTTATAGGTGTCTTCTCTGTATTTGGAGCAAACATTATCAATGTTTTTTATAAAAATAATATCGGCTTTGAGTCTGTTTATGTTTTCTATCAGTGCTCCGTGACCTGAGGGACGAAAAAGCAGTTTGCCTTCTTGGGTATGAATAGGGTTATTGTTCAAATCCACTGCAATTGTATCGGTTGAGTGTTTTTGATAAGAAAATCTTATGTCAAATTTTACTCCATATTGTTGTTCGTATATGGGTAGAAGTTGTTTTTTCAATTGTTCAAAACCTTCTCTATGCTCCTCCAATATGGAAAATTCTATTTTTGCCCTTTTATTGGTTGTGCAGTATTTGACGCTTTCCAATAGATGCTCTTCAAAAGGAGTTAAAGTTTTGTCCGCTTTTTTGTGAAACAAAATCAAGGCTTTCGGAGATTTGCCGTAATTCAAGCCCTTTTCATAAAGAATAAATTCTATTATGGTTTTATAGTTTTGTTTTTCTATTGCTTGCTCAATATCTATGTTATTGTCATGCATTTTATTTTTGAGTAAATCATAAAAAGCAAACTCTTTGATATTCTTTATAACCCTCTGAGCAGAAGGAAAATTTTTGAGCGGTGTTGATTGTTCGTCTTTATATTCATTAACAAAAGAATAAAGGTCTTTCATCATACGTGTTGCCGCTCCTGAGGCAGGTACAAATTTCATTACCTGTTTATATTCTTTTTCTTTTCTATAAAAATTGACAAATTCCTCAATTTCTTGTGATGAAAAAGTTTTTATTCCGTCCTTTATTGTTGCAGGTCTTTGCAAATGCATAAATCCAAAACCATTAACAAAGTTGCTTATCTGTTCTTCTATCTCTGACAATCTAATGCCTTGAGCCTCTATTTGTTTTATATCTTCTTGTGTAAATTGCATTTTCTTACATATTTTGTTATGATGTTACAAAGGTAGTAAATTTTGACCAACTCAGAATACAAATACTTATTCTTTTTCTTACTATGTTTTTTTCAAAAGCACAAAAAAAAGAAAGATACACCCGATAAAGCATATCTCTCTTTTGTGGCATCGACTGGATTTGAACCAGTGACACAAGGATTTTCAGTCCTCTGCTCTACCAACTGAGCTACGACGCCGATTTTCCTCATTTTTGCGATTGCAAAGTTAGGTGTATTTTTCCAACCCACCAAATTTTTTATAACTTTTTGTTATTTTAATTATTCAAAAAAAATACTAACTATTAAAAATCAAATATTTAAATACAATAGAAAACAATATATTTTTTCAAAAAAACAATGTAGAAAAAAGTATGTTTATTAAAGTATTCTATAAATTATTATAGAATTTGGCAAATATAAATGGTTAGTACGCCCTGCCTACAACCTGTTTTTTAAGGGCAAAAAACAGCAAAATCGGTTTACTGATTATCAATAAGTTACAAAACAAATTTTTGCACGCGTTTGGTCAGGTCAAAGAATCTTCGTAACTTTGCATAGAGAAATACCCCTATCACAAAATTCCCAATTTTTACCCTTGTAACTACTTGATAATCAGTAAAAACGAAACGGCGTTTTATTTTATCGAAACGCCGATTCGTCGAAATGAATCGGCGTTTCATTTTTACAAAACGGGCGAAGAAAAAATTTTTTCCTTAAAAAACCGCTCGAAAACGCTGAAAATGACCATTTTTGCCCGATTTTGACCCCTCGAAAAATATTAACTCACTGATAATCAATGATAGCACCCCTATTTTTGAACTTTTAACACCCACTAATTAAATTTTCTGAAAAAATATTTTTTGGCTCATACTCAGCCTGTTTTTATGGGGCAAAATCGTTACTTTTTATGGAGTTGCACAAGTTGTAATAAGTTAGCATAAGTTGAGATAAGGTTATGCCCGTTTAGAGTTTTGAGAAAATACAATATTTTTATTTTTTTTTAGTTTACTGATAAAAATAATCATAGGTAAAATATGAAAGGTTTATTATACAAATATGTAACGGCTTTGTTGTTATGTTTTTTTATTTTATCAGCAAAGTTTTTATCTGCCTCATCTATAGTATATCCCGATAATTCCGTATTGTCTTCGGGCAAGTGGTATGCTATAAGAATAACAGCGGACGGAGTTTATAAACTTACATACAATGATTTTTTGTCTATGGGGGTTAGTGCCGAAGAAATTAACTGGGATAATTTGTCCATATTCGGCAACGGCGGTACGGCCATAAAAGAGCATAACTCAAAATATACGCACTCCGACTTGCGAGAAAATGCCATATATGTAAATAAACAAAACGGTTATGTACTTTTTTATGCAAAAGGTTGCACTGATATTGCTTTTGATAAAAACAACTCCGATTTTTCTTTTTCCATCAATCCCTATAATGATTTGGCCACTTATTTTGTTACCTTTGATGCAAACATAGGAGAAAAAAAACGTATAGAAAACAAAACATCACCAAATACATACGACACACTATCAAACACAGGAAAAGATTATTTTATCTATAAAAGAGAACTTGTCAACTTGATAGAATCCGGAGATTTATGGGTAGGCGAAAGAATGACTCCGTCAACGCCAAATTTGTCCATTCCTATAAGCCTCTCAAACATTTCACAAACAGAAAATGCCAAAATAAAAATATCTTTGGCAAGTGCTTCCAATATATCCACTTCATTTAGAATGGACATCAATGGCAACAACCCAAAGAACATAACCCTAAACACCTCCTCCAATGTAGACCCTGTTGCCTATATGGCAGAGAGGTTATATGATACCATTTTAAGCACACCAAACAACAATATAAATATTACATACAACTATAACAAAACCTCGGATAAAGCCTATCTGAACTATATATTGGTAAATTATAGTAAAAACCTTATCTTCAACAATAATTACCTTAGGTTCTATTCCACAAAAATAGGTTCTAACGTGAGATATAACGTAAATAATGTATTGTCGCAAAACACTATGGTTTGGGATGTAACCGACATAAACAACGTTTTTGCTTTAACCGATGTTTCTAAGGAAAACAATACTTTGGCTTTCAATATTGAAAACGACACCGTAAGAACAATAGTTGTATTAACGGGGACAAATTTTCCAACTCCTACTTTTTATTCGGAAATAGAAAATCAAAATCTGCACAATATGCAAGCAACAGATTTTGTTATTGTGTCCAACAAAGAATTTTTAGAACAAGCCAATAAACTTGCCGAATATCATAGATTGTATGATAATATAAGTGTGGAAGTGGTTGATGTGGAAAAAATTTATAATGAGTTTTCTTCCGGACAAAAAGATTTTCTCGCCATAAGAGAATTTTTGAGAATGTTGTATAACAAATATAAAGACAGTGGCAAGCAGCCTAAAAATATTTTGTTGTTTGGCGATGGTACCTACGACAATAAAAATATATTGGGATACAACAATAATTTTATTCCCACTTATCAGTCAAAAGGCTATTACAACAACCCCAATGGAACTTTTACAAGCGATGATGTACTTGCTTGTCTTTCCGATTATGGCAAAAATACAACAAATGATACGCTTTTGATAGGTGTGGGAAGATTGTGTGTAAACAACGTTTCTGAAGCGGAGGAAATAGTAGAGAAATGCAGACGCTATATGACCAAAGCCGACCTTTTGGAGGGAGAGGATGGGGATTGGAGAAACTTTGTTATGTTGTCTTCGGATGATGCCGATAATTTGGGCGAGTTGTACTTTATACGCAATGCTGAAAACATATACAAACAAATAGACGAAACACAGCCTTATATAAATATACAAAAGGTTTACCAAGATGCTTATAAGGAATATACATCTTCCTCGGGTGCCACATACCCTGATGCCACAAGCACAATAGACGACAGAATGAACAAAGGTTGTTTGTTGTTTAATTATCTTGGACATGGGTCGTACGACCATTTGTCAAGCGAAAGATTGATAACCAAAACAAATATTTCCTCTTGGAATAATTACAACAAACTGCCCTTGATGATAACCTCCACTTGTGAATTTGCACGTTTTGATTTGGCAGACAAACAATCGGCAGGAGAATCCATAGTTTCTTCCACACAAGGAGCGGGTATAGCACTTATAGCGGCAGCAAGAAAAATAGCCTCCAACGATGGAATAAACAAAAACCTTCATAAATTTGCCTTACTCAGAAAACCAAACGGAGAGCCTTATACTTTTGGCGAAGTGAAAATGTATGCAAAAAACAATACTTATTTACAACAATCAGAAAGAAGTATTTCTCTCATTGGCGACCCTGCACTTAAAATTTCTCTTCCAAAATACAATGTCAAAACCTTACAAATTAACAATTCTTTATATGATGAAAATACTCAAAGTTTCACAAATATAGATACCGTCGGAGCCTTATCAAATATGTATATAAAAGGAGAGATAGTAGACTTTAATGGAAACAAAATAAATGATTTTAACGGAAAACTCAAAATATATCTCTTTGACAAAAAAGCTTATTACTATACTTTGGACAATTCCGGGCTGGATACAAATTTGCGTTTTGAACAACAAAACAATATTTTGCACAGAGGCTTTGCCCAAGTTGAGAACGGAGAATTTGAATATAGTTTTACCATACCGAAAGATATTGCCTACAACTATGGAAGAGCAAAGATAAGTTATTATGCACAAGACTCCAATATTGACGCAGCAGGTTATACCAATGATTTTATACTCGGCGGTATAGATACTTCCGTAAATTTGATTTCTTCAAGACCGATTGTCAATTTGTATATAAACGATAGTTCTTTTGTTAATGGAGGTATAACCAATGAAAATCCCAATCTTTATGCTGTAATATGGGATAGTATTCCAATAAACATAGCAGGAGCAGGTTTAGGGCATGATATTGTTGCCCGATTGGACAATGCCGCCAATACATTTATATTGAACGATTATTACACTTATGACGAAAAAGATTTAAACAAGGGCTATATAACCTATCCTCTCACTTCTCTAAGCGAGGGAGAACATACTCTTTCCATAAAGGTGTGGAATATATACAACTACTCCACACAAGCAACCATAAATTTCAGGGTAATAAACTCCGAAAAGGAAGAATATGAAACCTATAATTACCCCAACCCTTTCAATGAAAGTACCAATATTATTGTAAAATTTAACAGACCCGATAATATCAAAAAAGCAATAATAAAAATATTTAACGCACAAGGCAGAGCGGTTAAAACCATAGATGCCAGCAACCACATAGGTAGCAACAATGTTGGACCTATAAATTGGGACGGCTACTTGGACGGAGGCGGTAGAATAGGAAACGGTATATATTACTATACCGTAGAGTTAACTGATTATAACGGTAACACAACCACAAAGACAAATAAAATGTTGGTAGTAAAATAATAAAATAATAATTATCCCGTTTTTTTACAACGAGATATCAAAAATGTAATATTATATGAAGAAGACAGGAATATTATCACTCATTTGCGGGTTATTTGTTTCAACAACTGTTTTTGCTCAAAAAAAAGTAATAGACAACGATAATATACAAGGATACATACTCAGACAACAAGTAGAGGATGGAGCAAGGCTAATCTCCTCAGGAGTTCCTTTATTGCTGATAGCACCCGACTCACGTGCCGGAGCAATGGGAGACATAGGGGCAGCAACTACGCCCGATGCTAACTCTAACCATTGGAATGCAGCCAAAATACCTTTTGCTGAAAAGCAGTTTTTATTGTCTTTAACATACTCACCTTGGCTTAGAGATTTGGCTAACGATATAGATTTGGCTTATCTTTCAGGGTATTACAAAATAAACGATATTAGTGCCATAGGAGCCTCCCTTACTTATTTTTCTTTGGGTTCCATAGATTTCTTTTCCGAAGAGGGTATTTCAATAGGTACATATAAGCCAAATGAATTTGCCATAGATGTTTCCTATTCCATGAAACTGACAGAAAACTTGGCGGCATCGGTAACAGGTAGATATATTCGCTCAGACTTAACTCAAGGACAAAGTGTCAGTGGCAATTCCACTCATGCTGCTTCGGCTGTTGCTACCGATATAGGTCTTTATTATCAAAAGGATATCTCCTCAGACAAACCTGCTCAATACGCTATAGGAGTACAAATATCAAATTTGGGCAATAAAATATCATATTCCGATAATTTGGAGTCAAGCTTCTTGCCTGCCAATCTTAGAGTTGGAGGAAGGTATACCTACTCTATGGACCAATTCAATCAATTGTCCTTTATGCTAGACTTAAACAAGTTATTGGTTCCTACTCCACCTGTAAGAGACTCTTTGGGTGAAGTTTATGAAGGTTATGAGGATAATGTAGGCGTGCTTAAAGGTATTTTCCAATCTTTTTATGACGCTCCAAACGGAATAAAAGAGGAATTGCAGGAAATAAATATTTCAGCAGGTGTGGAGTATTGGTATAATAAAATGATAGCCGCTCGTGCAGGATATTTTTATGAAAACAAAAAGAAAGGCGATAGACAATATTTGACGCTTGGTTTAGGACTTAAATACAATTCACTCGGTATAGATTTGTCTTATCTTTTACCAACCTCTCAAACAAACAATCCTTTGAAAAACACTATTAGAGTTTCTCTTTCATTTGATATGTAAAAAGGACATGAAGATAAAAGTTGGTTTTGGTTACGATGTACACGCTCTAAAAGAAGGTGAAAAACTAATACTCGGCGGTGTAGAAATAGAAAATTCTCCCTTAGGAACAGTAGGACATTCCGATGCAGATGTGCTTATACATGCCATTATAGACGCAATACTTGGAGCGGCAAATCTTAGGGATATTGGCTTTCAATACCCTGACAATATAGATAAATACAAGGGTATAAAAAGCACTCTGCTTTTGCAAGATACACTAAAAAAAACAGAACAAAAAGGGTATAAAGTAGAAAATATTGACTCTACTATATGTTTGCAATCTCCCAAAATAAGCAACTATATTCCTCTAATGCAAAAGAATTTGGCACAAGTTATGAATTTGGATGTGGAAGATATTAGTATAAAGGCAACTACAACAGAACATTTGGGTTTTGAGGGAAGAAAAGAAGGAGTATCTGCCTACGGAGTTTGCCTTTTGTCCCAAAAAAAATAACTGTCAAATGTGTAACTTTTTTTTGATATTATAGTATAATATACAAATAGGCGTAGTGCAATAGATATTTGGTAAAATTTTAATAAACAAATATTTATAACAGTAAAACAATAAAAAATAAGTTTTTTTTCTTTTATGTGCTGTTTTTTTTGTAATATTGCCGTTTGAAATTAAGATGTTAGTAATTCTATTTTTATAGTACGATTTATATGAAAAAGAGCATACTTTGTTTGATATTGGGTTGTGTGTTTGCCTTGTCATCCTTGCAAGCGCAAGACCCTCATTTTTCACAATTTTTTGCCAATCCTCTATACACAAACCCTGCTTTTGCCGGTTCTGAGATTTGCCCGCGTTTGTCTCTCACATACAGAGACCAATGGCCTTCTTTGGGAGCCTTTAAGACTTTTTCGGCAAGTTATGACCAATACTTTGATTTTCTTTCAGGTGGTATAGGTGTGTATGTAATGAGCGACAAACAAAGTGATTTTTATAGAATTAATTCGGCGGCGTTAATTTATTCTCTGCATCTGCAACTGACACGCAACATTGCTCTTAATCTTGCGGCACAGGCAAACATAACCAATCATAGTTTGGATTGGGACGAGTTGGTTTTTGGAGATATGATTGATACTCGTTATGGACAAATATACACCAGCACAATGGCAACTCGTCCAGATGAGACCTCTAAAACGTACGTAGATTTTGGAGCAGGAGCCTTGTTGTATGGAGAAAGTTGGTATGCAGGTTTTTCAGCGGTAAATCTAACAAGACCCAAGAACGGATTTATTTCCTACAATCGTTTGCCAATAAAATTGACCGCCAACGCGGGAATGAGGTTTAATCTTAGAAGAGATACACGAAGAACAAATGCTTTCTTTGGTCAACCGATTATCTCTCCAAACATCATATATCAACATCAAGGAGAATTTAACGAATTGAATTATGGTTTGTATTTGGACTGGTCGCCTTTTGTTTTTGGCACCTGGTATAGACAATCCATGTCGTTTGGTAATTCTGATGCTGTGGTTTTGTTGTTTGGTTTGCAATGGAAAGACTATAAAATAGGCTATAGTTATGATATAACCGTTTCCTCTCTTTCCAATGTATCCGGAGGAGCACACGAGGTTAGTTTGAGTGCAAAACTTCCTTGTCCTGAAAAGAGAAAGAAGGTTAGAAGCATCAAATGTCCTTCATTCTAATTTTTTGAGCGTAAAAAATAAATTGTTGGTTTTAAAGTTTTAATTAAGAATAATAAAATAAATAAAGGATATGAAAACAATGTCATTTTTCAGCAAGGTTCTAATGATAACAGCAGTTGCAACATTGTTAATTGCTTGTTCTGGAAAGAAAAAATCTGCCACAACCGGGTGGAATTATGATGACCCTAAATGGGGAGGTTTTGAATCTGCCAAAAATGTAGAGCAACAAACCCCTCCGGGTATGGTGTTTATAGAAGGTGGTGCTTTCATTATGGGAAGGTCTACTGACAATGTAAAATACGAATGGGACAACAATCCAAGAAAGGTTACTGTTTCATCTTTCTATATGGACGAATGTGAGATAACAAATTTGGACTATAGGGAGTTTTTGTATTGGATACAAAGAGTATATACCGATTATCCTGAGTATTATCAAAGTAATTTGCCTGATACTTTGGTTTGGAGAAGCAAACTTACTTACAATGAGCCTATGGTAGAGTACTATTTCCGCTATCCTTCTTGGGCAAACTATCCTGTTGTAGGTGTTAGTTGGATACAGGCCAATAACTATTGCGATTGGAGGACTGATAGATTAAACGAAAAAGCACTTATAGATGCCGGAATATTGGAGTTTGACCAAGACCAACAAGGAGATAATGTATTTACAACAGATGCTTATCTTGCGGGACAATATGAGGGATATGTAAAAAAAGAACTTACAGACCTTAATCCTAACTCTGAAGGTGTTAGAAGAGCCAATATGACAGATGGTATTTTGTATCCTAAATTCAGACTTCCAACCGAAGCAGAATGGGAGTATGCTGCACTTGGTCTTGTAGGCAATACTACCAAAGAAGGTCGTATTTTGGAAAGAAGAATTTACCCTTGGAACGGTCATGTTGTACGTACTGACCAAAAGAAATATTATGGTGAGATGCTTGCAAACTTTAAGCGTTCAAGAGGAGATGCAATGGGTGTGGCAAGTGCTTTGAATGACCATTGGGAATACACTGCTCCTGTGGATTATTACTTCCCTAACGATTATGGTTTGTACAATATGGCAGGTAATGTATCGGAGTGGGTAATGGATGTTTATCGTCCTAACACACCTGAGGACGCAGGCGACATAAACCCTTATAGAGGAAATGTTTATGTTACAAAAGTTTTGGACTCTGATGGAATGATAGCAGAAAAAGATTCTTTGGGTAGAATTACTTACAGAGAGGTTACCGTAGAGGACAATATAAATAGAAGAAATTATAGACAAGCCGACAATATTAACTATTTGGATGGAGATTTGGCTTCACAAATAGCAACAAGTTGGCAAACAGAGACCGGAGAAGATGATGAGGAAGAATTGATAGCAACAAATGATTCCGAAGACGATGAGGAAGGAGTAAGCGAATCTGTTTCAGAAACGGGTGGTATGTATGATTTTGGCAAATCTTCCATGATTAACGACAAGGTTAGGGTTGTCAAAGGTGGCTCTTGGAAAGATAAGGCTTTGTATCTATCTCCGGGTGAAAAACGTTTCTTGACTCAAGACCAAAAAACAGAATGGATTGGTTTCCGCTGTGCAATGGATAGAATGGGTTCAAGGGAAATGCGTAAATAAGACTTTAGCAAAATAAAAATAAGAAATCCTGTGTAGTTTTTTGTAACACTTACAGCACAGGATTTTTTTGTTATTATCAAAGTATGGCAACAGCAACATTAAAACAAATAGAAGACAACATATCGCACAAGGAACTTGCACCTATTTATTTGCTTAGCGGAGAGGAGCCCTATTATATAGATTTACTTGCCGAAAAGTTTGAGAATGGGGTTATAGAGCAAAGTGCTAAAGATTTTAATTTTGATGTTATATACGGAAAAGATGCTGTGGCTTCCGTCTTAGTGGGTATGTGCAGACAATATCCTTTGATGGCAGAAAAGCGACTTGTCATACTCAAAGAGGCCCAAATGTTGGATAAATCGGAATGGAGCAAACTTGCCGTTTATTTTGACAAACCTCAAGCCTCCACCTGTTTTGTAATTTGTAATAAGAGCGAAAGTTTTGATACAAAAACAAAAAATCTCATCGCAAAAAATGGAGGCATAATATACGAAAGCAAAAGAGAGCCGGACTATAAACTTGCCGCTTGGATAAAGTCTTATATAAAAAACATGGGCTTTACTTCAGACGAGCAATCAGTGGTTTTGTTGGAGAATTATTTGGGAAACAATTTGGAAAAGATTAAAAATGAATTAGCAAAACTTAAACTTAATCTCAAAGACAAAAAACACATATCGGCTACGGACGTTTCTTCCTATATAGGCATAAGTAAGGACTACAACGTTTTTGAACTACAAAAAGCCCTCTCTACAAAACAAGTATTAAAGTGTAATCAAATAATAAAATATTTTTCTCAAAATCCCAAAGAAAATCCTATACAGATGATAATACCTGCTTTGTTTTCGTTTTTTCTTAACACTCTCGCCTGCTCCACCATGAAAGGCAGAACAGCACAAGATATAGCCACAACCTTACATTCCTCCACTTTTAAACTAAAAGATTGTATGACAGCCATCAACTATTACAGCACTGAGAAATTATTTTCCATCATATCACTTTTTGAAGATTATGATTTGAAAACAAAAGGAGTTAATGTATCTCCTCTTTGCAAAGAAAACGAATTATTAAAAGAATTGATTTTTAAAATATTACATTAAACACACCAAACAATAGATGAAAAGACTTTTTTTTACTTTTTGTTTCCTGCTTATTTGCTTTGTTTCCTATTCTCAAGTAGGTACCATAAAAGGCTTTGTTTATAATAGAGACAATGGTGAGCCTGTACTGTTTGCCAATATTATTTTAGAAAATACCACTATGGGAGCAAGTACGGATGACAATGGTTATTTTGTTATAAACAATGTAAAACCCAATACCTACAATATCAAAATACAGTGTTTGGGTTATAAAGACAGTACTTTTGCAATAACGGTAGAAAAAAGTAGTTTGATAAACTTAAAAATAGAACTTTTTCCAAATATACAACAATTGGATGTTGTAGAGGTTTTAGGCAATAAGGAGGCCTCACGCACAGAAAGTCAGGTTTCCATACAAAAAATAACTGCTAACGATATATATAAAATACCCTCAATAGGAGGTCAAGCCGATATTGCACAATATCTTCAAGTATTGCCGGGTGTTATTTCCTCCGGAGACCAAGGCGGACAATTATACATACGAGGAGGTTCTGCAATACAAAATAAAGTACTTTTGGACGGAATGGTGGTTTATAATCCTTTTCATTCCATAGGAATTTTTTCTGTTTTTGAAACAGATATTATTCGTAAAGCCGATGTTTATACAGGAGGTTTTGGAGCCCAATACGGGGGCAGGCTTTCCTCTGTTATAGATATATCCACTAAAGACGGAAACAAAAAAAGAACAGAAGGCAAAATTTCCTTTTCTACTTTTGCTGCTTCGGCTCTTTTGGAAGGACCTATAATAAAAGATAAGGAGGACAGACCTTATTCTCTTTCTTATATTTTGACTGCAAAAAAGTCTTATCTTTCTCAAACTTCCAACTCCATATATGGTTACATAGATAACGACTTACCTTACGATTTTTTTGACCTTTATGGCAAAATTTCCTTAACATCTAAAGAGGGAAGTAAGATAAATTTGTTTGGTTTTAATTTTACCGATGATGTCAAAGGATATAAAAATGTGGCAGATTTTAATTGGAAAAATATGGGGGTAGGAACTCATTTCCTACTTTTGCCTCCGGGTACTTCCTCTTTGGTAGAAGGAACTATTGCTTATTCAAAATACAATATGGATATGTCAGCCACAACCAATGAAGGCGAACAATCAAGCGAAATAAGTTCTTTTTCCGGAATTTTGTCGGCAACTTCTTTTTATAATAAGAATCAATTAAAATATGGCTTGGAAATGATAGCCAACAAAACAGCCTCTTTATTCTCCTCTATGGACAATGAAGTTGTGGACAATTCAACAGAAATGGCAGCGTTTGTGCTTTTCAAAGGATTTTTAGGAAATTTGTTATACGAGCCAAGTTTGAGATTTTCTCACTATGCTTCTTTGAGTGAAAGTTATATTGAGCCTAAACTTTCTCTTAAATACAATGTTAGCAAAGATTTTAGATTAAAGGCTGCCTTGGGACAATATACTCAAAGTTTTATAGATACAAAAAGTGATAGAGATATTGTTAATTTATTTACAGGTTATTTGACCACAGGGCCTGATTTGTATGGTGGAGTTGTTTCTTCTTTTCAAGGCAAGGCTATTGACCACTATGTAGAAAAGTCCAATCACTTTATTTTTGGAGCAGAATGGGATATTGTCAGACATCTTACACTCAATGCAGAAATATATTACAAGACAATGAGCAATTTGCTTGCCGTAAATAGAGACAAATTATTTGACAATAATTCGTTAAATTCAGATTTACCCGAATATCAAACAAAAACATTTGCCGTAGAAAAAGGTACTGCCTACGGAGGAGATATAAGTTTGTTGTATTCGGACGGAAGATTTTATTTTTGGGCAATATACTCTTATGGCAAAGTGGAAAGAGAAAACGAAGTTCAAACCTATAATCCTCACTATGATAGGAGACATAATATAAATGTACTTGTTTCTTATCAATTTGGCAGAGATAGAAGTTTTGAACTTTCGGCAAGATGGAATTATGGCTCAGGTTTTCCTTTTACCGGTACGCAAGGCTTTGTAGAATACCTTCCTATCACATCGCTTGACTATGATTATACCTCTGCCAATGGCAATATACACACTCTTTATGGCACACTAAACGGACAACGTTTGCCCTCATATCATAGGTTGGATATTTCTGCAAAGAAAAGATTTAACATATTTGCACACTCTGTTTTGGAAATAGATGCTTCTGTAACCAATGTATATGATAGAAACAATATTTTCTATTATGATAGGGTAAGTTCAGAAAGGGTTGACCAATTGCCTATTATGCCTTCTTTAGCCATAAGTCTTACTTTCTAAAAAACAAACTACAAAAAAATCATCAACACAAACTTTTTTTATGAAAACCAATAGGCTTATAGTTATTCTGTTTTTCTGCATTTTTGTTTGCAATGTAACTTTTGGACAATTGGAAAATCTAAGGCTCAATGGTTATGTACAAACAGATTTTGAATTATCTGAAAAAGACGGAAGCACATATTTAGGACCGGCTTATTCTGTGGCAAGAGATGGCAACTCCGATTATTATTTTCGTTATGGAGTTTATAGAGGACTTGTAAGAGCAACATTTGAAAGTGATAAAGGGTCGGGAGCATTGGAAATCAATGTAACCGAAGCAGGTGTTATACCTTTGGTTGCCTATTTGCAGTTTGACCCATACAAATGGCTTAGTTTTCAGGCAGGCTTATTAAACATAGACTATGGTTATGAACTCAACCTACCTTCTTCTATTTTTGAAACCATAGAACGTTCTGCCTTTACACGTCTTTTATTTCCAAAGGAACACGATTTGGGATTTAAATTTACCCTCACCTACCCTTTCAAAGACAAAAAAAATAATTTAACCCTTTCCTTGGGTATGACCTCTGGCAATGGTATAAACAAAATAGTGGACAAACATATGAATTTTATGTCTCATCTTAAATATGATTACAAAGGAGATATTTTTTCCTTTGGTGTTGGGACATCTTATTACGAAGGACTTACCAATAATGCAGGTGATAAAATCTACGAGGTAAAAAACAATATTTGGCAAGAAGAATCAACCTTACCTAACAAAAAAAACGCAAGACGTTATATAAACTTTGAATTGCAATTGGGTTACGCTTCTCAACTTGGTCTTTCTACCCTCAGAGGTGAGACGACTTTTGGCTTACAACCTTCGAGAAAAGACAATTTTTCCTCACAAGACAACAATTCCTATAACTACGAGGATGCTTTCGCTTATCAAAGGCATTTTTGGGGCTATACCTTTTGTTTTATACAAAAATTTGATAAACTGCCACCGCTATCTCTTGTAGCAAAGTATTCTTATTTTGACAAAAACACGCAATTATCTTCCAAAGAAGTTGAAAATATTACAGATTTATGTATGCAAAACTTTGGTTTCGGAGCAATATGGGAGTTCAATTCTCATATAAAAGCCTATCTGTTTTATGATATGTACAGCAACGAGACAAACAACATATTTAAACAATTTAAAGACAATGTTTTGCATTTAAGATTACAATATAAATTCTAAAAAAATTAAATAAATGATATATAATACACTTCTATTCAAAGGCAAAAAAATAAATTATAGGTGCGAAGGCGAAGGCGAAAAAACTTTGGTATTACTGCATGGTTTTATGAATAATCTATGCGTATGGGACAAGTATTTCTCTGCTTATAGAGATAAAATGAGAGTGGTTGCCATAGATTTGATAGGACATGGAGAAAGTGAAGTTGTAGAGGAAATTTCTTCTATGGAACTGCAAGCCGAAATGATTAAAGAGGTTTTGAATGCTTTGAATATCAAATCTTGCGTTATGGTAGGGCATTCCATGGGAGGTATGATAACTCTGTGTTTTGCGGAAAAGTATCCAGAGTATCTAAAAGGTTATTGCCTTTTACATTCAAGTGCTTTGGCAGACAATCCCAAAGGCATAGAAAATCGCAAACGTGCTTGTAAAATAGTAAATGAGAATAAACTAAAATATATTGTGGATTTTATTCCAAATCTTTTTGCAGAAGAAAATGTTGATAAATTTGCCAATGAAATAAACACGCTAAAAGATATAGCCCTTTCCACACCAAAAGAAGGTATTATAGCAGCACAACTCGGAATGATAGAAAGAACAGACCGCAGAGTTGTTTTGGGCTTAAGTAAGGTACCGGTATTATTTATTGTAGGCAAAAAAGACGTAAGGGCTGACGTTTTAAGTGTTTTGGCAACAAGTGTTTTACCAAAACATGCTGAAGTATTGTTATTGAGTTGTGGACACATGTCCTTTATAGAGGAAGAAAAAATAATAAAAATACGTTTGCTTTCTTTTGTAGATATGTGTTTTGATTTATAAACAGAAATTGTCAATAATTTATAACTCTTTCTTTCTGACTTTGTTTATAACCATGGAGTATATAAGTAGTAATACAGCAAAGAAAGATAAAGGCTTGATAAGAATATCTCCGTTTTTGGTAAAAAACGTCTGACTTGTTTGCAAGGGCAAAGTGCTTCTCAATGCAGTTTGTTCCCAATAAGGAGTTTTTTTCAACACTTCTCCTCGTGGTGAAATAAAAGCAGAAATACCCGTATTGGCAGAACGTGCTACATATCTGCGATTTTCTATTGCCCTCAATCTTGCAAAAGAAAAATGTTGTCTGTATCCTGCAGTATTTCCCCACCAGCCGTCATTGGTTGCAATGAAAAGCAGATTGGCTCCTTCTTTTACAAATTTTCTAACATAATCGCCATCCACAGACTCATAACAAATAGCCGTACCAACGGTTATAGGCTTGCTTTTTGAGGGAAAAACCACTGTGTTGCTGTCTATTCCCAAAGTGCCTATTGTTCCACCCAAGTTTAAGGCAAATTTTTCCACAAAAGAAAGATATTTTTTGAAAGGCATTTTTTCCACTCCAACCGTTAATATGGTTTTATGATGTATGCCAAAGTCCTCTAATTTCCCACTGCGAGGTATATCTATAACTATATTGCAAGATTCAAAATATTTATCCTTAACATCAGCAAAAGGTCGGGCAGCCTCTGTTATAACTCCATCAGGCAAAAGTCTCCTTGAGGAAAGCCCCGCTATTACTTCAGCCTTTTTGTATTTATTGGCAAAATCATTTAGTTGTAACACACTTGGCACTTGGTCTATATACTCTTCCCATGCAAATTCTTGTATGGCGCTTTCGGGCATAAGAATATAATCCACCTTATCATCCATCAAAGGCTCTATCAGTTTCAAAGACCTATTTATTACCTGATGAGGAGCAAGTGCATACTGTTCTGTGTAAGGGTCAAGATTGGGTTGTACAATTACAACATCCGCCGTCTTTTGGGTGTTGTCATCTTTGTAAGCAAACCACATAAAAGCCGAGCAAATCATAGGCAAAAGCACTGTAATAAAAGCAAAGTAATATTTTTTTCTATACTTAAAACAAAGATAAATAACTATGTTGCAAAGCAATATCCAAATACTTCCGCCTTCCATACCGCTTATACTATACCATTGGACGAGAAAAGGATAGTTTGCAAAAGTGTTACCCAAATTTAACCATGGAAAATTGACATCCCAATTAAACTGCACATACTCAAACAACATCCAAAACAAAATCAAAAAGAAATAAGAACCTACATTATAATTGGAAACCTTTCTGCAAAAATGATATAGTTGAAAAACCAAGGACATAAAGCAAGCCTCATAAAAAGGAACAACGAGCCCTATTAAAGAAGCCTTACTAATCCACCATGTTTGACTAAGACAAAAAATAAAAAAAGCGGGATAAGTATAAGTAAAAACCGCACCCTTTGAAAAAGAATCTTTGTGTTGCAAAATATAATCTTCCACAAATAAAAGAGGCACAAAGGCAAACAACATCAGGGGAGCAAACATCATATCACACACCCAAGAAAGCGTTTGTATTACACCTGAAAGCATCGCAATGCAAAATAATTTCTTTTTTGTCATATCTATTGAAATAATATATTTATCCATAAACCAAATACTTATAAAAACAAAGTGTCCTGCAAAGTTACAATTTTATATAAAAATAACATACCTAAAAAATTAATTATAACAACTTTGCCCTTATGCAAACCTATTACAACTTATAATAACCTATGCCAACCCATAAAAAAGAGCCAAAAAATAACGGCTTTGCTCTTATAAAACACCCAACGGGTGCGGCTTTGCCCTATGAAAACAGGCTGTGCCTGAGCCGAAAAATATTTTTTCGGAAATTTTAATTGATATACACTAAAAGTTCAAAAATAGGGGTGCTACTATTGATTATCAAGTACTTAACCTTTTTCGAAGGGTCAAAATCGGGCAAAAATGGTCATTTTCAGCGGTTTCGAGCGGTTTTTTAAGGAAAAAATTTTTTCTTTGCCCGTTTCACGAAAATGAATCGGCGATTCATTTCGACGAAACGGCGTTTCGATAAAATAAAACGCCGTTTCGTTTTTACTGATTATCAAGTAGTTGCAAAGGTAAAAATAAGGAATTTTGTGATAGGGGTATTTCTCTATGCAAAGTTACGAAGATTCTACGACCTGACCAAACACGTGCAAAAATTTATTTTGTAACTTATTGATTTTCAGTAAACCGTTTTTTTTGTTTTTCTTTTGTTTTTTATGGGTTAGCATGGGTTTTTATAAGTTGTTATGAGTTAGCATAGAGCAGAGCCATTATTTTGTGTTTTTTGATGAGTTGGCACAAAAACAAAGACTCTATAAAATACATACGACTACCTTATACAATATAACAACTTACCAACTCATACTATCCCATAAAAACTCATAGAAAATTTGTATTAAAAGTAGTCAAAAATATTATAATTTTGCAAGGTTAAAAGAAGTTAGAAAAAAAAGAAAATAGTTATGATTAGTTTTATTATCGCTTTATTACTTTTGATTTTGGGCTATTTTACATACGGAAAATTTGTAGAAAAAGTTTTCAAAACAGATTATAACAAACAAACACCTGCCATGGCCAAGCCAGATGGCGTGGATTATATTCCTATGCCGTGGTGGAAACTTTTTCTTATTCAATTTCTTAATATAGCAGGAACGGGGCCTATATTTGGAGCGGTTATGGGTATAATGTTTGGTCCTGCCGCTTTTTTGTGGATAGTTTTTGGTTGTATTTTTGGAGGTGCGGTACATGATTTTATTTCGGCAATGATAAGTATAAGACAAAACGGTGCGTCTCTTACGGAAATTGTTGGTTCGCAATTGGGTAAGGTTGTAAAAACTATAATGCTTTTGTTTACCATAGTATTATTGATAATGGTGGGAGCCGTTTTTGTTTCCCAACCTGCCGCTTTGTTGCATGGTTTGATGCCAAAGATTAGCGTTACCTTGTTTGCCGTTATAGTTTTTGCTTACTACATACTTGCCACTCTTTTGCCTGTAGACAAAATAATAGGAAAAATATACCCTGTTTTTGGTTTCATTTTTATTTTTATGGCTTTGGGATTGTTGTTTTCTATCTTTCGCACCAACGCCCCCATACCTGAGGTTTGGAGCAATTTAAAAGATATGCACCCCAAGGGCTTGCCTATTTTCCCAATGATGTTTATTTCCATAGCCTGCGGAGCCATAAGTGGCTTTCATGCAACACAGTCGCCTCTTATGGCAAGATGCATAAAAAATGAAAAATATGGTAGAAGAGTTTTTTATGGTGCAATGATAACAGAGGGTATTGTTGCATTGATTTGGGCTGCAAGTGCGTCGTCCTTCTTTGTGGGTATGTATCCCGATTGTGCCAACGGCATAGAGGCTTTGCAAAAATATTCTGCCGAAGGACACGAAACAGCAGAAATAGTGGCTACTATATGCAAAGGATGGCTCGGAACCTTTGGCGGTATTTTGGCAATAATAGGGGTGGTTGTTGCTCCCATAACAAGCGGAGACACTGCCCTTAGGAGTGGAAGGCTGATTGTTGCCGATTTTCTTCACTATGACCAAAAACCTTTGTTGAAACGTTTGGCTGTGGCTGTACCTATTTTTATTGTAACTTTTCTTATAATGAATTTGAAATCAGATGTTTTGTGGAGATATTTTGCTTGGAGCAATCAAACTTTGAGTATATTCACGCTTTGGGCTTGTACGGTTTATTTGTTTAAAAATCACAGAAATTTCTTTATTACAATAATTCCTGCTATGTTTATGACTTGCGTTTGTTTTACCTACATACTTTCTGCACCGGAAGGGTTTAATTTAAATTATACTTTCAGCGTTGTGGCAGGAATAATGGTGGCAGTGATTTTCTTGGGAATATTCATTCGTTGGGCAAGAAATTATAGAAAAATAAACCCTATCAAACAAAACAACTAAATTTATATAGCAAAAAAGTCATTAAAAATTTTTGTAATTCAATAAGATATTGTAATTTTGCAAATTCAAAGGTGGAGTATCAAGCCCGTTATACTTAACCTTTTAAGAAAGTTTGAGGAGAGCGTTATCATAATTTGGCCTTATATGAGACGTTTTTTGAGAACAATAGTTAAGATAAATTTTGAAAAGAAGTTTTTAAAAGAAAATGAGTACATTAAGTTATAAAACTATATCTATCAAACCCGCAGAGGTTGAGAAAAAATGGATAGTTATAGACGCAGAAAATCAAATTGTGGGTCGTGTTGCTACGAGAGCGGCTAACATTCTTAGAGGTAAGCACAAACCTTCTTATACTCCGCACGTTGATTGTGGAGACAATGTGATAATCATCAATGCCGAGAAGGTTAGATTTACGGGTAAAAAACGTACAGAAAAACAGTATGTTCGCCATACCGGTTATCCGGGAGGACAAAGATTTGCGACACCTCAACTTTGGTTATCAAAATTCCCTATCAGAGTGCTTGAGCATGCAGTAAAAGGAATGTTGCCTAAGAATAAATTGGGAGATAAACTTTACAGACATTTGCATGTAGTGGAGGGACCTAATCACAAATTTGAAGCACAAAAACCACAATTAGTAGAACTTAATTCAATAAGATAAAATGGAAGGCGTAATAAATACAATAGGAAGAAGAAAAACTGCCGTAGCACGTGTATATATGAAACCGGGTAACGGTGTTATCACTGTCAACGGAAGAGATTATAAAGATTATTTTACCACCGCTCCTTTGCAATACATAGTATGTCAGGCTTTTGAGACTATAGATGCTATGGGCAAATTTGATGTAAAGGCAAACCTTGATGGTGGTGGTTTTTCTGGACAAGCCGAAGCCTTGAGAATGGGTATAGCAAGAGCACTTTGTGAGGCTAATGCTGAAGACCGTCCTGCTTTGAAAGCAAAAGGCTTGTTGAGAAGAGATGCCCGTATGGTTGAAAGAAAAAAACCGGGACAAAAGAAAGCAAGAAAACGTTTTCAATTCAGCAAACGTTAGGATGTTGTATCTTAATGCTGAATATGGGTTTAGTATCCAAACCGTCAAGATTTGTTAATCCTAAAGACAACTACTTGTCGGTTGTTTTAAATTAGTAAAAATTTAGGAAAGTAAACAAAAACAAGAAAAACAAACATGTTAGAATTTGACAAAATGCTTGATGCAGGTGTTCACTTTGGACACCTAAAAAGAAAATGGAATCCTAAAATGGCTCCTTATATCTTTATGGAGCGCAATGGTATTCATATCATAGACCTTTACAAAACAGCAACCAAGGCAGAGCAAGCCGCAAACGCTTTGAAACAAATAGCAAAGTCCGGCAAGCAAATACTTTTCGTTGCTACAAAAAAACAGGCAAAAGATGTGGTTTCAAACGTAGTAAAAACCACAGGTATGCCTTTCGTTACGGAGCGTTGGCCGGGCGGTATGCTTACAAACTTTATGACCATACGCAAAGCCGTTAAGAAGATGGGCTCTTTGGATAAACTTCTTAACAACAAGGAAACCAATATGATTTCCAAACGTGAGCGTTTGCAAATAACAAGAGAAAAGAATAAATTGGAAAAGAACTTGGGCTCTATTGCAAATCTTAATCGTTTGCCTGCCGCTTTGTTTATCGTTGATATAAACAAAGAACACATTGCAGTGGCAGAGGCTAAGAGATTGAATATACCTACATTTGCAATGGTTGATACCAACTGCAATCCTGACCTTGTAGATTTTCCTATTCCTGCAAATGACGATGCTTCAAAGGCTATAGAACTTATGGTTAAATATATGTGTTCAGCCATAGAAGAAGGTTTGCAAGAAAGAAAACTTGACAAAGAGGCTCGCCAAGAAGAAGCAGAAACCGAAAGAGAGGAAAAACTTGCTACTGAACTTTTGGACGATGAAAAACCTCAAGATGTAGAAAATAACAGAGGTAGAAGAGTTAGAAAGACGAAGAGTACAGATAGAAACTAATAAAAAAGGAGAAAAGAATTATGGCTAATATAACTGCTCAAGAGGTAAACAAATTGAGACAACTTACCGGTGTTGGTATGATGGATTGTAAAAAAGCGCTTGTTGAGTGCGATGGTGATGTTAATAAGGCTATAGAGTACCTTAGAGAAAAGGGACAGAAACTTGCCGCTAAACGTGCCGACCGTGCTGCCAACGAAGGTGTGGTTCTTGCAAAAACCAATACTGACAAGACTTTTGGTGCTGTGGTAATGCTTAATTGCGAGACAGATTTTGTTGCAAATAATCAAGATTTTATCGCCTTTACTCAAAGTGTGCTTGATGTTGCCATTGAGGCAAAAGCAAAAACATTGGAAGAGGTTAATGCTTTGGAAATAAATGGTACAAAGGTAGAAACTTTGGTACTTGACCAACTTGCTAAGATTGGCGAAAAAATAACTCTTTCTGCTTACAAATTTGTGGAAGGTACTCAAGTATATGCTTACGTGCATCCGGGAAATAGAATGGCAAGTGTTGTCGCTATGAATAAGGCCGGTTTTGACCAAGCAGGCAAAAATATGACAATGCAAGTTGTTTCTATGAGACCTCAAGCCTTGACAAAAGAAGATTTTCCTCAAAATGTTATAGATGAGGAAATGAAAGTAAATGTTGAGAAATCAAAACAAGAGCAAGTTCAAAAGGCTGTGGAAGCGGCTTTGAGAAAAGCAGGTATCAACCCTGCTCACGTTGATAGCCCAGAACACATGGAAAGCAATATGTCTAAAGGTTGGATAACTGCAGAGGATGTAGAAAAGGCAAAAGAAATTATAGCCAAAACTTCTGAGGAAAAATTAGCCAACCTTAATGAGCAAATGATACAAAACATTGCAAAAGGACGTTTGGAGAAATTCTTCAAAGAAAGTACTCTTCTTTCACAAGAATATTTTGCTGACAACAAAAAAGATGTGGCAACTTATCTTAAAGAAGAAGACAAAGACCTTAAAGTTGTTGCTTTTGCAAGATTGGAACTTGGAGCATAATAATATTTGTTTTAGAAATTAAAAATGTTTTTTCATAAATTTTGATAGGAGGTAGAAATGCCTCCTATTTTTTTATTATCTGCGACTCTATATTTTTTTATCCTCATCTCTATCGTTATTTCACCTCTTATTGTTATAGCAAATGCAAATTAATGCTATAGTTTTATCTTCTAAAATATAACTCTTTTACCCTAAAAAGTGGTGTGCTTTTATTACTTCACTTTAAAACTTAAAACTATATAAGACTACCCAAACAACAATAAACATAAAATAGAAAATACAACATAAAAACAAATACCTAAATGGTTAAATTTAATTCCATATAACAAAAAAAGGGATGTGCCTTGTAACACATCCCTCCTATTAAAATGTAATAAAATGAAAAACTTATTTTTTCTCGTTCTCTTGTTTAGTCATTTCCTCTTTCAAAGAAGCCAATACATCCAAATCACCAAGAGTTGTTCTTTCCAAAGATTGATTAATTTTCATTGTAGCACTTTCTTTCTTTCCTTGTTTTTCTTCTTCTTGTTTCCAAGTACGAGAATGAGAAAGCACTATACGTTTTGCTTCTTTTGAAAATTCTATAACCTTGAAAGGAAGTTTTTCATCAACTTTTGCGTTTGTTTTGTCTTCTTTTTGCAATTGACCCTTAGGGCAGAAACCTTCTATTCCGTATGGTAGATTAACAACTGCTCCACTCTTTTCGTTTATTGAAGTTATTGTTCCTTCATGCTCTGAGCCAACTGTAAATATAGATTCAAAAACATCCCAAGGATTTTCCTCCAATTGTTTGTGTCCAAGAGAAAGTCTGCGGTTCTCTTCATCTACTTCCAAAACAACTACATCTATCTTCTCTCCTATTTTGGTAAATTCAGCAGGGTGTTTTATTTTCTTTGACCAAGAAAGGTCGGATATATGAATAAGACCATCAACACCTTCTTCCAATTCTACAAAAATGCCAAAATTAGTAAAGTTTCTAACAACAGCTGTATGTTTGCTTCCTACCGGATATTTTTCAGCAATATTTACCCAAGGGTCCGGCATAAGTTGTTTGATACCCAAAGACATCTTTCTGCCTTCTCTGTCAAGTGTAAGAATAACCGCTTCCACCTCTTGTCCTACTTTTAGGAATTCGTGTGCTGTTCTCAAATGTTGACTCCAAGACATTTCGGTTACGTGTATCAAACCTTCAACTCCCGGTATTATCTCCACAAATGCACCATAATCAGCTATAACAACAACCTTTCCTTTTACTCTATCTCCGACTTTCAAATTAGGGTCCAATTGGTCCCAAGGATGAGGAGTAAGTTGTTTCAAGCCCAAGGCGATACGTTTTTTCTCTTGGTCAAATTCAAGTATAACGACTTTGATTTTCTCATCAAGTTTAACGATTTCCTCAGGGTGATTAATTCTTCCCCAAGAAAGGTCGGTAATATGTATAAGTCCGTCAACACCTCCAAGGTCAACAAATACTCCATAAGAAGTAATGTTTTTGACAGTTCCTTCCAAAACCTGACCTTTTTCCAAATGAGACATAATTTCAGCCTTTTGTGCCTCTATCTCATCCTCTATCAATGCTTTGTGAGAAACAACCACGTTCTTGAATTCATTGTTGATTTTTACAACTTTGAATTCCATAGTTTTGTCCACAAATACATCGTAGTCTCTTATAGGTTTAACGTCTATTTGGCTACCCGGCAAGAAAGCCTCTATTCCAAATACATCTACAATCAAGCCGCCTTTTGTTCTTGATTTAACGTAACCCTTAATAATTTCTCCACTTTCATAAGCCTCATTAACTCTATCCCAAGATTTAAGTATGCGAGCCTTTTTGTGTGAAAGCAATAACTGACCATTGACATCTTCTTGGTTCTCAATAAATACTTCAACAGTATCACCAACTTTTAAATCCGGGTTGTAACGAAACTCCGCCACAGGAATAACTCCATCTGATTTAAAGCCAATATTGACAACTACTTCTCTGTCATTGATAGATACCACTGTACCTTGTGCAATCTGCTCTTCACCTATTTGACTAAAAGTTTTGTCATAAGCAGATTCAAGTTTTTCTCTTTCTTCTTGTTTATAAACTTCACCTTTGGTATCTATCTCGTCCCAATTGAAGTTTTCCAATGGTTTAATGTCTTTTGTTTCTCTCATGGAAACTTTGTTTTTTGTTTTGTATCAGCATCTTACCCTACTGAGAAATGTTATTAAAATAAAAAATAATCAAATTAGAATTTAAAGAGGTAAGTCAATAAAGACTAAATTTTAACTGTGCAAAATTATAAATTATTTTGAAAATGTGCAAATTAAATATGAAAATTAGGTAAAAACAATACCAATTAAATTTTTTAATTTTTTTTTACAGTTTTTTTTCTCATGGGTTAGCATAAGTTAAAATAAGTTCAGATAAGTTGGCTTAGAGCAAAGCCTGTAAAACACCCCTGAAGGCTGTAACAAAAAAAACTTTCAAAAAATATTGTCAGACCATATAAAATTACTACCTTTGCAGTCGTTTATAAATGGGAGTATAATGAAAATTAAAAATACGCTTGTTATATTTTTGTTTGCGGTGCTGTGTTCTTTGAATGTTTTTTCAAAGGATAATGTTTATACTGCCGTTTTGCAAAACGTTAGTTTGGAAGTACCTGAGGGCTGGACTATACAAAAGAGAGTGGAAAAGACGGGAGATTTTGTATTAAACTGCACCAAAGACAACAGTATTGCTTTTGTGGAGGTTGTCTGCAAAAGAAAGGTCATTGCCTTAGAGACAAGATTAAACGAAATAGCCTCCCAACGCTCTATGCAAGAGAATTTCAATTATATGCAAATAGATGAAATACAGCCTGTTTCTTTTAACAAACAAAGAGCAAAATTACTTTCTTATACCAATACCTATCTTAATGATGTGAGCAAAGGCGGTATATATGCTTTTGTTTTTGAGGGATATACTTATAGTTTGGAATTCTTTGGAGAGGACAACCCAAAGATGAGAAAAGAGTTAACTAAAATACTCTCTTCCTTTAAGGTTACTTCGGCTGAGAAAGAAATAAATATAATTGAAAAACAAGAGGAGTATCAGGAGAAAGATTGGAAAAAATACGATGATACCACAAGTTTGGAAACAAAGGTGGAAGAGTATGGAAAAGACCTTGCAACAATGAATACTGCCGATAATTACAAAAAAGTGGAAAACTATTCCACCGAGGAGGTAAAACTAAGAGACAAACTTTCCTCTCTTTCTCAGAAAAAAGAGCAGTTGCAAGAACAATTAAAACTTGCCAAAGAAGAAAACAATATTAAGCAAGAAAAGAAAATAAATAAGAGTCTTAATGATTTGGACAAAGAAATAAACAAAATAAACAAAAAATTAGAGAAGATAAGAAAAGAGAATTTGAAGATAAAACTAAAAGAAAAAGATAAATAAACAAGTATCGGGGTGTAGCGCAGTCCGGTAGCGCGCTTGCTTCGGGAGTAAGAGGTCGTGAGTTCGAATCTCATCACCCCGACAAAATATTCTTTTAATACACTATGCAAAAATTTATTACCCTTACAATTAACCTGTTTTTGATTGTATTGTTGTTTGTTTCTTGTGGCAAGCGACAGGATAACAAGGAATTTAACAAATTGTCATTTGAGGAAAAATTGGCACTATTGGATGCCAACATTAAAAACAACCCTTCCGATGCAGAATTGTACTACGAAAGGGCAAAATTATATTACTCCAAAGAGAACACCAAAGATGCTTTGTTTGATATACAAAAAGCAATAAAGTTGGACAAAAAAGAACCCAAATACTACATAACTGCCGCCGATATATATTTTGCAAGGGGCGAGTCTACTTTGGCTTTTGATGCTTTGAATCAGGCTGTAAAATATGATAAGAATAATGTTGAGGCTTATGCAAAAATAGCGGAGTTGAGTTTTTTGTTAAGAGATTACAACAGGGCAAGGGAAAATATAGACAAGGTTTTGGAATTGGACAAAATCAATGCTGAGGCTTATTTTCAAAGAGGTATGATATACAAAGAAATAGGCGACACTCTTAATGCCATAAAAGATTATCGCAAGGCTATAGAATACAAAACAGATTATGAACAGGTTTTTGAGGAATTGGCAAATATTTTCGCCGCAAAAAATGACCCTATAGCCATAGAATATTATCAAAGTACAATAAACATCAACCCAAAAAATGTTGATGCCATGTATAATTTGGCGCAATTTTATCAAGACCACAATGCAATACAGAAAGCATTGGATTTGTATCAAAAAATTTTGCAAATAAAACCCAACTATGCCAACGCCATGTATGCCACAGGCTATGTTAACTATGTTTATAAGGAGGATTATGATATGGCTTTGGATTGTTTTCAAAAGACGGTTAAGGCAGATAGCAGTTATTTTGAGGCTTACAGTATGATGTCCCTTATATACGCAAAACAGGGCAAAACACAGCAGGCCAATGAAAACAGAGCAATAGCCGATAGTTTAAAAAACATTTATCACAGAGTTAATTAAAACAACCATATATTTAAGAAAGAGTTATGAAAATTTTATTATTGGGAAGTGGTGGCAGAGAATCTGCGTTGGCAAGAGTTATATCTTTGAGTAAAAAGACAGAAAAATTATATATTGCTCCGGGCAACCCGGGTATGCAACTTTGGGGAGAAAACATAAATTTGGAAGGCTTTGAGGAAATATCTCATTTTTGCAAAGAAAAAAATATTGATATACTCGTTGTAGGTCCAGAGCAACCTTTGGTAGAGGGTATAACCAATTATATGAAAGAAAACAACCCTAACCTTGTGGTTATAGGTCCCAATAAAAAAGCCGCACAGTTGGAAGGAAGCAAGGATTTTGCAAAAGAATTTATGTTAAAATACAATATTCCTACCGCAAAATATCAAACCTTTGACAACTCAACCATCAAAGAGGCAAAATCTTTCTTAAAAACACTTAAACCTCCATACGTTTTAAAAGCGGACGGCTTGGCGGCAGGCAAAGGAGTTGTAATACTTCCCAACGAGCAGGAGGCCGAGAAAGAGTTGGAATGTATGATTTTGGGAGCAAAATTCGGAAAGGCTTCAAACAAAGTTGTTATAGAGGAGTTTTTGCATGGAGTGGAGTGCAGTGTTTTTGTTTTGACGGATGGCAAAAATTATATTCTATTGCCTGAGGCCAAGGACTACAAAAAAGTAGGAGAAGGCGATACGGGACTGAATACGGGGGGAATGGGAAGTATTTCACCGGTGCCTTTCTGTGATAAAACATTTTTGGACAAAGTAGAACAAAACATAATACAACCTACCATAAAGGGTTTGGAAAATGAGGGGGTGGAATATTGCGGTTTTATATTTTTTGGGCTTATGAATGTAGGAGGCGAGCCTTTTGTTATAGAATATAATGTAAGAATGGGCGACCCTGAAAGCGAAAGCGTCTTTGCAAGATGGGAGTCCGATATTGTGGAAGCCTTTGAATTGTGCGGCAAAAAAGAATTGAATAACTATAAATTGAAAATCAACCCACAAACAGCGGCAACCGTAATGTTGTGTTCGGGCGGTTACCCCTTGGACTATGCAAAAGGCAAAGAAATAACAGGTTTGGAAAATGTTGCTGATGCCATTATTTATCACGCAGGCACCAAATACGGAGACAATAATAAGATACTGACCTCAGGAGGCAGAGTTTTGGCTGTTACTTGCTTGGGGGAGAATATACAAGAGGCTGTAAACAGATGTTATAAGCAAATAAATAAGATACATTTTGATAAAATGTATTACAGACAAGATATAGGAAAAGACCTACAGGCTCAACCTGTTTTATAAGGCAGAGCCGTTACTTTTTATATGTTGTTATGTGTTATACAATTTCTTTTTTAACTTGTAATTTCTTATTTGTTTTTATAAAAATTTGTATTTTTGCAAAAGAGTTTTGGCAGTAGTGCTGAAAAAAGTAGAAAAATAAAATAAAAAGCATAAACTATTATTTCACGTCAAAAAAGATTCGGAAAATCAACTTTGTATTTGGAAATAATAGACGTTGGTTAAGATAAAAGGAAAACAAGAACAGAATCACCATACGAACAGTTGCTTACACATCGTGTAAGCTCTATCTGGTGTGGTGAGGGTTTTCCAAATTTTCCGAATCTTACCCTGACGTGAACAGAAAGGCTTACACTTTCTTTTATTTCCCGTTAAGTGAAATTGGTTGTGCGTAACACTAATAGTAAAATGGGAAATAATGAGCAAATAAAGGACAGCCTTATAAAAGAAATAAGGCAAAAAGTTGAAGACAAAATTTTAGAAAAAAGTAACGCCAATTTACTTGAAAAACTCATAAACCGAGCAGACAACATCAATGAAGCCATGGCCATTGCCGAATTGGGTACAATGTATGAAAAGACGGGCTTAAAATTTGATGTGCGTTTGGAAAAGATGAGCAATGATATTAAGTATTTTCAAAAAAACAAAAAACTTTCTTTTCACCAAGACGACACAAAGCCAACGCACAAACTTATAATAGGCGATAATTACGAAGCACTTCAAAACCTGCTTATTGAATACAAAGGTAAAATAGATGTGATTTATATTGACCCTCCATACGGAAAAGACAGTATGGGCGAGTTTGCAGACACTAATTATAACAACAATATAACAAGAGACAACCTTCTTTCTATGCTATACCCTCGCCTTAAACTTGCAAAACAACTTTTATCAAATGAGGGAGTTATTTTCTGCTCCATAGACGATAAAAATCAAGCCTATGTAAAATGCCTTTTTGATAAAGTTTTCGGAGAAAGAAATTTTATTGCAAATATTAACGTCCTTGATAATTTAAAGGGTAAAGAAAATGATAATTTTATTTCTCAAACTTCACACTATGTAATTACTTATGCCAAATGTAAACCGCAAAATAAAGAATGGGGGTTTAATGATGTTGCTGTGGAAATAAATTTGACTGAAAAATATAAGTTAATAGATAAGGAAGGTAAGTGTTATACTACAAATACCTTTAAGAAAACTGGTGCTGGAAAAAACAGAGAGGATAGACCATATATGTTTTATCCAATATTGATAAATAAAGAGAATTTGGCATTTAGTTATATTACAGACAAAGAATATCAAAATATTTATGTAGAAGGAGTTTTTAATGATGTTTTTTTAAATGAACTGAAAACAAAATATTCAAGCAATTATTATTTTATTCTACCTATTGATTCTGCAGGAAGATATTTGAGATGGACAAGTGGTTTTGAAGCACATAAAAAACTAATTAAAGATGGCATACTTATACTCAATAATAACAAAGGAATAGAACAAATAAAATATCCTAAAGATATTGAATTAATTGAAAATTCTGTTTACGGCACTCCTAAAAATTTTGTTTATAAATCAGATTTCGCAAATGGGACAATAGAATTTAATAGTATATTAAATACAAAATTTGATAACCCAAAATCTGTTACTTTAATAAAATACCTTATAAGGCTTATTCCTACAAACGCTACTATTTTAGATTTTTTTGCGGGTAGTGGGACAACGGGACAGGCTGTTTTGGAAATGAATAAAGAAGATAATGGCAATAGAACTTTTATTCTTTGTCAAATGGACGAAAATACGAAAGCAACACCTAACGGAATAGCAACAGAGGTAACGGCAGAAAGATTAAAGAGAATAATGACAGGCGAAGGCTACAAGGAAGAGAAAAATTTTAAATGGTTGGAAAACAATGAGCCTTATAGGGAGAATTTGGAGGTTTATAATATAAAAGCAGTGGCAAACTTTGAGCAAACAGCAGACAAAACGGCTTTTGATGTTATAGACGAAACTTTGTACGGCAAAGAAAAGTTTCATACAATAAAAGAAAAAATAGAATGGGTTACAAGCAATTTTGCCATAACCCAAAACACTTTGGAAAGCAAAAAAGATTGGACAGCAAGACAGAAAGGAGAATAAAAAAATGTTGCAGGAAGTAAAAGATTTACAAAACAGAGCAGTCTCTCAATTGGTAAAAAAAGCAAACGAAGATATTAAGGAAATAACTTTTAGGGCTCCAACGGGTAGTGGCAAAACGTTTATGATGGCTGACTTTATGGACAGAATGCTTGCAAGCAACCCTAATATTGTTTTTCTTGTTTCCTCTTTGTCAAAGGGCGGTTTGGCAAAACAGAATTATGAAAAGTTTTTGGAATACAACAACAAAGGAATGTTCAACCGTTTGCAACCATATCTTATTACAAGCGAAATAAGCGGAGAGGAAGACTTATTTATTCCAACTGATTGTAATGTATATGTTTTGCCAAGGGATTTGTATAAAGAAAATTCAAGGTTGAACAGAGGCGGTTTAATAAAATTTCTTCAAACAATGGAGAGCGGAATGTTTGGAGGCAAAAACAAGCAGATATATGTTATAAAAGATGAATGTCACGTTGCAACAAAAAACCTTGATGAATTAAATGAAAAGTATTTTAAAAAAGTTATAAACTTTTCTGCAACGCCCAAACTTAAGAGAGGACAAGTCCCCGACGTGCAAATAACAGACGAAGAAGCAGTAAATGCAAAACTTATCAAACACGTAGAAATGGGCGACGAAGAGCATACGGTGGAGGACGCAATAAATAAGTTTGAGCAAATAAAAAAAGACTATCGTAACCTTATAGGAGTAAACCCTTGCTTGATTATTCAAATATCCAACAAAGACAAAGCAGAGGAAGAGTGGAACAATAATATTTTGCCCATTTTGAATAAGACGGAACATCAAGATTTGAAATGGATGGTTATTGTTGATAAGACTGCTTCGCTTTGCGATACCAACGACAGTGTAAAAAAAACTCTCTCTATTGACAAATGGAAAGATTACGCAAAATCAAATCTTTCAACCATTGATATTATTGTTTTCAAAATGGTAATATCTGAAGGTTGGGATATACCAAGGGCTTGTATGCTCTATCAAATAAGAGATACCCAAAGCAAACAACTTGACGAACAGGTAATGGGTAGAGTACGCAGAAACCCGAGACTTTTGGACTTTGAAACCTTAAACGAAGAGGCAAAAACATTGGCAACAACGGCGTGGATATGGGGAATTGCGCCCGATAGTATAAAGAGGATTCATTCCGTTAGGTTGGTCGGTGGCAAAGATGAAGTAAAGAATGCTTTGCAAATAAAAACCATAAGAATAAAACCTTTGACAAAACGAAAAGATTTTGATATTAAGGAATTTCTCAGCAAACAAGAACCTATCAACGCAAACGAAAGTTTATTCACCCTACAAAGAAAACTCAACGCCTGCGACAATGAAATAAAAGAAATGTGTTATAACTACGCCGACACCATAAGCAAATGGTTTGAATTTACGGAGCGTTTGGATGGTATAAAAAAAGCCTATAATAATTATGTGTGCAACTATGACGAAAGTATGGAAACAGACAAAAACGATGACGGCTCGGAAAAGATTGTTTCCTTCCCTTTAACCTCTTCCTTTGTGGAAAACGAAGGTAATAATTACGATGAAGAAATTGACACATGGGTTTGGAGAAGAAAAGACGATAAAGAAATATTTGCTTTTGATAGTGAAGCAGAAAGAAAATGGGCAAATGTTTTATTGAAATTGTCTTACAAGGGAAAAATAGAAGATTTTGATTTAAATAATTCACAAGGACAAAGTTTATTGCAAGAAGAGGAAAACAAAAAATATCTTTGGGGTAAGAACTTTTTGTTTAACTCAGAAATACGTTTTCAATATTATAACAACGGCATACATTCCTCTTATCCCGACTTTATTATGAAAGACAAACAAGAAAGAATACATATTTTTGAGGTTAAAAGCGTAAATCAGTCAAATAGTATGAATTTTGACAGCAAGGAATACAACAACAAAATAACTGCTTTGAAAGAATGTTACAAACATTGCTCAAAGTTGTTGCCTTATAATTTTTATTTGCCGATGTATATAGGCAATGTTTGGCAAATAACCTGCTATTCCAAAGGAAAAGAAACCACCATAAGCAAAGATGAATTCGCAACTCAAATATCCAAATAAAATATTCCTGCTTTGAAAAAACAATAAAACATTTCAAAGGTCTGTTTTATGGTTTATTATAGGTTGTAATGGGGGTCGTATAAGTTTCTATATAGGGTAAAGCCTTTATATTTTCATCATAGGCTTTGCACCTGTGCTATTTCAAAAATAAATTAAAACATAGTTGATAAGAAAAAATAATTGTACTTTTGCACCATAATCTTAACATATAATAAAAATAAAATGTCATCAGAATTAAAAAATTTATCTTCTTACAATAAGGATGAAGTGCCCTCGGGGGCAAGGTCAAGTTTTGGAATAGTGGTTTCGGATTGGAATGATGAAATAACTAATGCTTTGCTTGAAGGTGCAATTAAGACACTTTTGGAAAATGGTACAGATGAGAGGGATATTCATATACAACACGTTCCCGGAGCCTTTGAGTTGCCTTTTGGAGCCTCTGAATTATCAACGAAAAAGAAATTTGATGCCATTATCTGTCTTGGCTGTATTATACAAGGAGAAACACGCCATTTTGAATTTATAGCCTCGGCCGTTGCCAATGGTATAATGCAGGTTTCTTTGAAAGAGGAATTGCCTGTTATTTTTGGAGTATTGACAACCAACGATTTGCAACAAGCAAAAGAACGCTCGGGCGGAAAACATGGCAACAAAGGAGTAGAAGCTGCTATTACAGCACTTAAAATGACCGCTCTGTAATAAAATAGATATGCAAGCAAAGGATTTACGTATTATTTTTTTTGGCACACCTGAAATTGCCGCCATAGAGTTGGAGTATTTGGTAAGACAGGGCTATAATATTGTTGCTGTGGTTACCAATATAGACAAACAGATAGGGAGAGGACAAAAAATAACTTTTTGCGAAGTTAAACAAAAAGCGATTGACTTGGGAATAACCAAAATTTTGCAACCTCAAAATATGAAAGAGAGTGCTTTCTTGGAGGAGTTGAAACTTTTAAAACCGGATGTTCAAATAGTTGTTGCTTTTAGAATGATGCCTCGGCAAGTTTATTCCTTGCCAACTTTGGGTACTTTTAACCTCCATACCTCATTGTTGCCTCAGTACAGAGGCGCTGCCCCTATCAATTGGGCTATAATCAACGGAGAAAAGCAGACAGGAATAACAACTTTCTTGCTTAATGACAAAATAGATTGCGGTGAGATACTTTTGCAACAAAGTATAGATATATCGGAACAAACCGATTTTGAGTCTTTATACTATGAAATGGCAGATAAAGGAAAATATCTTATAGAAAACACCCTTGATTTGTTGGCAAAAGGAAATTATACAACCATAAAACAGAATACTAATTCTTTACTCAAATCTGCTCCCAAAATTTTTAAGGAGGATACCTATGTAAATTGGAATAAAAAAGGTGAGGATATCGTCAATTTTATTCGTGGACTTTGTCCTATACCTGCAGCCAAAGCCGTTTTTATGGACGAGAATAACGAAAAAAAATACGAATTTAAACTATTCAAGGCTAATATTGTACAAAAAAACATAGAAAAACAAGTTGGTACTTTATGGATAGAGAATAAAAAAAATATTTTGGTACAAAGTTCCGACTCTATCTTACAACTAATTGATTTACAACTATCAGGCAAAAAACGTATGCCAGATTATGAGTTGGTAAAAGGTTTAAGAATAGGGAGTTACTTAAAGAGCGAATAAAAAAATAACGTTTTTTTTTGTTAAAATTTTGTTTCATAATTATTATTGTTATACATTTGCATAGTTAAAATAATATAAACATTTAATAACAATTACAACAATGACAAAAAAAGAATTTGCAGACAAAATGGCCGAAAAAACCGGTATGACAAAAGTTGATTCTCTTAAAGCCTATGATGCTTTTCTTGATGTAACAGCAGATTATTTAAAAGAAGGTGAAAAAGTGGCTCTTTTGGGCTTTGGAACTTTTTCTCTACAACACAAAGATGCTCGTACAGCAAGAAACCCAAGAGACGGTAAGAGTATAAAGGTTGCCGCTAAAACCGTTGTTAAATTTAAACCGGGTAAGGCTTTAAGTGACAGTATTGTTAATGTAAAAGTTAAATAACATTTTACCAAACAAATATCTAAAATTTAGGACACGCTTTCAAGGTGTGTTCTATTTTTTTTGTCAAAAAACTCTCTTTTCTTCCTATAAAACCCCAATAAAACCAACCTCAAAACTATTTTTTTATTCTTACCATAACAATAACACGAAAAAAAATATTTGTTTTTGATAATTTTTTACACCCACACTTAACAACTATTTAATTGGTTATTTTTAAATTATTTACAGCAACTTATCTATTAAAACATTTCTGATTGAAATAAAAAAAACTAAATATTTTTTCAATTTTATTTGGTAGTTGTAAAAAAGGTTGTATCTTTGCAATCGCAATTGAGGGAGATAACAAAGCAAAGTCAGTTGCGGAAGTTCTTTAAAGAATATGGGAGTATAGCTCAGTTGGTTTAGAGCATCTGCCTTACAAGCAGAGGGTCATAGGTTCGACTCCTATTACTCCCACTCTTTTCAAAAGTCTTGTAGGAATGTATCCTGCAAGACTTTTTCTTTTATAATTTCATAACAAGGGCTATTTTAGATTTGTGTTTTGATTTTTACAATAAAACAAAGAATGTATCGTTTACAATAAACCTTAACAAATATATAACTAAATAAAGTCATGGGAGATATGAATACAGGCGTTGCCTTGTTTGGAGCAAATACAATCTATTGGATTATTTTCTTTGCCACAATGATTCTTAGTTGGTGGGTTAGTACCTCGTTGAATAAATCATTTAAAAAATATTCCAAAATACCCACAGAAGGATACCTTACAGGAAAAGAAGTAGCGGAGAAAATGCTAAGAGACAATGATATTTATGATGTTAAAGTAACTTGCATAGCAGGTCATTTGACCGATAACTACAACCCGACAAATAAAACTCTTAACCTTAGCCCTGATGTGTATAATGGCAATTCTGTTGCCGCAGCGGCGGTTGCTGCACATGAATGCGGGCATGCAATACAACACGCCACCGCTTACTATTGGCTGCAAATGAGGAGTACTCTTGTTCCGGTGGTTAGTTTTGCAAGCCAATGGGTAACATGGGTTCTGTTGGCAGGAATGTTGTTATTAAGAACTTTTCCGCAACTGCTTTTGGTGGGCATAGTTTTGTTTTCCCTTACTACCTTGTTCTCTTTTATAACTTTGCCTGTGGAAATAGATGCATCAAAAAGGGCTTTGGTATGGTTAGAACATAGTGCAATTACTTCACCTCAAACCCACCCCAAGGCAAAGAGAGCCTTGAGACTTGCTGCTTACACATACGTTATCGCCGCAGTTTCTTCTTTGGCAACACTATTGTATTACGTAATGATGTATCTCGGAGCAAGCAGAAGAGATTAACAAGAATATTTTTATGAGAAAAAGAGATTTCTTAAAAAGTAAACTTTTCTTCAAGCATTTGTTATTGATTGTTTTATCTTTCTTTGCTTTGCTGTTTATTGTAATGCAAATTTTGAAAGTTTATACCCGTCATGGCAAAGAATATGAAGTGCCAAAAATAACAGATAAACTTTTGCAAGATGTGGTTGATTCCGAAGAAATGGCTTTGTTTGATATTTTTATTTTAGACTCTATTTATAGAGAAAATTTCAAGCCCGGCACCATTCTTACCCAAGACCCAACCCCCGGCACCATGGTCAAAAAAGGAAGAAAGATATACATTACCGTTGTTGCCTATTCGGGTGAAATAGTTTCTATGCCGTCTTGTGTCAATATGTCTTTGAAAACAGCAGTTCAAAATCTCGTAGACAAAAATTTAAGAGTTGGTACATTGATATTTAGAAATACCGATATGGGAGGTGATGCTTTTGTCGTAGAGCAAAGATATAGAGGGCAAACCATACGTACAGGCACAGATATACAAAGCGGTGAGTCTGTGGATTTGGTTGTGGAGGTGCCTTCCACAACCGCAATGATAAAAATTCCAAACATACTCGGACAAACAGAAAAAGAGACGGAAATCTCTCTTTGGAAAGCAGGTCTGAATGTAGGCACAAAACAATATGATGGAGAAAAAGACACTCAAACATTAAGAGTGGTTTCTTATTCTCCTCTTGCAAATAGTATAACTATAGGCACAAGTATCTCCCTTAACTTTATGAATGATAATTCTCGCAAATACAAAAAACAAATAGAGCAATTTAGAGAAGAAAAAAACTCTATGGCTGAGCAAGAACAAATAAATGCACAGATAGAGGAGCAAATAAATATGGGCGAGATAATGGAGCAAAACAATGAAACCTATTAGAAAATATATAAAAAACTTATTTTTGTTAATCTGCCTGTTCGTTTGTAATTTGCAAATTTTGGGACAGGGAGTTTATCTTCCTTTTTTGGATGATTTTTCTTCTTATACGGGAATACCTCGCCAAGATTTGTGGCAAGGAGAAAACTGTTTTGTAAATCACAATTATCAATATTTGCCACCAAGTGTGGGAGTGGTAACTTTGGATGTTGTAGACAAAAATGGAGATTTGTACCCATCTGCCAATACTTTGGGCTTTGTCGGAGATACTCTTTGCTCTACCTTTATACGTTTGGATTGTTTGTCCTCGCAACAGGGCTTGAGTGTCGGTGATTCTGTTTATATGTCTTTTTTTGTCCAGCCCGGAGGCGGTATGGGTAATATGTGGGAAAGAATAGGTGCACAACCTTCAAGCAAAGATTCTTTGGTTTTGCAGTTTTTTTCGGCAACAGAAAACTCTTGGAACACAGTCTGGTCTATGCGGGGAGAAAGTGTGGACTCCATTTATGCAAGAGAAAACAATTATTTTCGTTATGTTTTAGTGCCTATAAATGAGGAAAAATATTTTAACGCTTATTTTCAATTTCGCTTCTTAAACTATGCTTCTTTGGATGCCAACCCTGTAGCAGATTATGTTATCAATTGTGACCAATGGAATATTGATTATGTATATATCAATTATAACCGCAGTGCTTCGGACAGCAGTTTTAGAGATATAGCCTTTGTTGAGTCGGCAAAATCATTGCTCAAAGATTATGTTTCCGTACCTTATAGACAATATAGGCCATTTATGATGAAAGATAGTTTGGAAACAAAAATTGCCAACCTATACTCCTCTCCCCTTTCCTCTACCTATAAGTATTACATATATGACAAAAATCACACCCTCCAACATTTCTATGACGGAGGTTTTGAAAATATAAATTCTTTATTGTTTTCTCACGAATTTCAAACCTCAGAAAATCATATTAAACCACCATTGCAATTTGCATTTGATTTAATGAATAATGAAACAGAATACGAAATTATACATATTGCTACCGAAGGCGTGGGACAAGACAACTTACAAACAAATGATACAATAAGATTTAAACAAATTTTTTCTGATTATTTTGCTTACGATGACGGCACAAGCGAAGGAGGTTATGGTATCAACCCCTTAAAAGGAAGCAATCTTGCCTTGGGTTTTTCGCTTAATCAAGAGGATACTTTAAACGCAATAGATATATATTTCAACAAAACCTATAACGCCGATACTTCTGATAGAAAATACTTTTACCTTTGTATTTGGGATGCTACTTCTGACGATGTTCCATTGCCAAACAATGTTATTTACAAGTCTGAAAGGTTATTGCCTCATAGTGATTCGTTGAACAAATTTACTCGTTATTATCTTTCGGAACCTTTGATATTGTCGGAAGGAGAATTTTTTATTTCTTTGGAAATAAAAAATAAAGGCGATTATATAAACATAGGCTTTGATAGAAATAATAACGCCTCCGCCCATACTTTTTCCAAATTGTCAACAGGCGAAATTTGGGAGCAGGCTTTTGTTAAGGGCGCTTTAATGATAAGACCATATTTTGGTTACAAAGCCGTAGGCTTAGCCAACAACATAGCCTCCGACCAAGAATTAATTGTACATCCCAACCCGACAAAAGATATATTACACATAAACTTAGGACAAAAAAGAATAAAAGAAATATATCTTACCTCATCCATTGGCATAAGGGAAAAAATGACAGTGGAAAACAACACTATAAACCTTAATGACAAAAAAAGCGGAGTTTATCTTTTGACCATAATAGATAATGAGGGCAATGTTTATTCCAAACGTATAGTAAAAATATAAACAAAAAGAATACCTTAAAAATAATAAACAAGAAAAAACTTCGTTTGTTATATGTTTTTATATGGCCTCTTAGTTCAACGGATAGAACGGAAGTTTCCTAAACTTTAAATGAGGGTTCGATTCCCCCAGAGGCTACTTGAAAAAGATTAAATAAACCCTAAAATGCCTGAAAATATAACACTTTCAGGCATTTTTATTTTATGCCACTTTATCCGTATTCCTCTATTTTCTATGGACTTTATGTGAATATTAAAATTGCAGATGTTATTAATTCAAAACAAATGAAGTATGAATAAAGAGACCATAATTCAAAGTGAAGTATAAGCAAATTTTAATAATAGTTCTGTGTAAGTAAAGAAAAGATTTTAATTGGTTAGTGGTAAAACCTTTGCTTTATGCCCCTTCATAATTTATTTTAACCTATGCTAACCTAAAAAGTAGGGGCATTGCACTATAAAACAGGGGGAGTAAGAGGCGAAAAATTTTTTCGGGAAATTTAATTGATATACATTTATAAGTCAAAAATAAGGGTGCTATAATTGATTATCAGCGAGTTAACCTTTTTCGAGAGGTCAAAATCGGGCAAAAATGGTCATTTTCAGCGTTTTCGAGCGGTTTTTTGAGG
>CAZITO010000002.1:0-79111 GCA_964542225.1 uncultured Bacteroidaceae bacterium
AAAAAACCTCTCGAAAACGCTGAAAATGACCATTTTTGCCCGATTTTGACCCCTCGAAAAAGACTAACTTATTGATAATCAATAGTAGCACCCCTATTTTTTACTTTTTACTACCCATTAATTAAATTTCTCAAAAAAATATTTTCAAGTTCGGCACCCATAGGGTGTTTTCGTAGGAGCAAAGCCATTACTTTTTATGGGTTAGCATGGGCTTTTATGAGTTGTGATAAGTCAGCATAAGGGCATAGTCGTTATTTTTATCGGGTAGCATAAGATGAGGTGATGCAAAGCCTTTATTTTTCAGCAAACGGATAAAAAATTATTGTTTGGGTAGATTATTATCTATTTCCGACCATAGAGCATTGTATATCAAATCGCCTGCAAGAATATAGCCGTTAGGAGTCAAGTGTACCAAATCTCTTTGCATAAGGAGATTGTTTTGTAATTTTTTTGCGGAGTTGTACCCTCCCAAAACATTGTACAAATCAAAAACAGCACAATTTGTTTCCTTAGCCACTTGTTTTATTGTTTCTATTGCCTGAGGCATACGGGGGTTGATTTTTCTTCTGTGCCACCAGCATTCCGAAGGTGTGGTCAACAAAATAGGTATATTGGGATAAATATTTCTTATTGTTGTTATCAAAGTTGTAAGTTCTTTGCCAAAATTACTCACTCCTCCAGCCTCGTAGGTATCATTGGTTCCCAAAGAAATTATGATAAAATCAAAATTCAGTGATTTGATTTGAGAGGAAAATAATTTTGCATTTTTGTTATAATGAAAAGCACTTGCTCCGTTGGTTCCAGTTACATTATAAACAACTCCTGCATTATCGTTTTGAAAATAAAAACCATAGACATAAAAATTCTCTGTTCCTTTTTTTTGTATTTCTATTTCCACACTACTTACATAGTCAGATAATACAAACTCAGTAAATCCCTCTTTCTTGTTATATATTTCTTGATAGGCTATATCGGTATTGTTTATTTTCAGGTTGTCATTTGGTTGTAGTGGACTGTGATAAACTCTAAATCTATTGAAATCATATTTAATTGGATTTCTATTGTTCACGTTTATAGTTATGGTTTCTTTGCTTTTGGCGGTATAAACAGTTGTTCCCCAAAGACCTTTGTTTTCCGCATCTGAGGAGGAGATGATATTTGTGCCTGTCCAATTTGGCGAAAAAGTAAGTTTGTAACTATCAGGGGCTCCTTTTTTGTAGGGGGTAACCATACCTCTTGCACCTTCCAAACCAAAGAAAAAAGATTGAAAATTCTTTCTAATCTCACCAGACATAAGGTCTGCTTGCAAATGAGAATCGCCAATATGAAGAATATTCACTTGCTCTCTGCCCGATATTATCATAGAGCGAAATTTGTCAAAAAGAACATCAAACATCCTTTTGCTATTGCCGTAATAGACAATGGTATCACCTTTAAGATTTACAAAGGAATATTGTTTTGTTTTTACTTGTTGTCCAAAACAAACAAGATTTGACAATAAAACAATAAAGAACAATATGTTTGCAATGATTTTTTTCATTTACATCCCTGAGGTTATCTCTCTGAATTTTTGTTCCAAAGTTTCTCCTTGCGCTAAGGCTTTGACACTGTCGTCTGCTACAAGTTTGCCATTGTTGATTATCACGGCACGAGAGCAAACCGCCTCCACTTCTTGCATAATGTGAGTAGATAAAATAACTGTCTTGTCTTTGCCAAGTCCTTTGATTAAAGAACGAATTTCAACCAATTGATTCGGGTCCAAACCTGTTGTAGGCTCATCCAAAATAAGAATTTTAGGATTGTGCATTAAGGCTTGAGCAATACCTACTCTTTGTTTGTAACCCTTACTCAAGGCTCCTATTTTTTTCTTAACCTCTTTGGTAAGTCCCACTCTTTCTATAATCTCGTCTACAATATTTTTTCTTTCTTTTCCTTTTATTCCATGCAAACCGGCTATAAATTCCAAGTTCTCCCTAACATAAAGTTCGTTATAAAGAGGATTCTGTTCAGGCAAATAACCTATAAGGGAGCGTATTTTTTTGCTATCCTCATTAACATCATAGTTGCAAACTTTGACCTCACCCTTTGTGGCAGGAATAAAACAAGTTATGATTTTCATCATAGTACTTTTGCCCGCACCATTAGGTCCCAGCAATCCAACAATCTCCCTTTCATGCACAGCAAGAGTTACATTGTCCAATGCTTTTTGTTGTCCATATTGTTTGGTAAGGTTTTTTATATCTATGCTTACAATGTTTTTATTTGTGGTTTCACTCATAATACTCTACTTGTTATAGGTTGCGAAATTACAAAATATTTTTATAACCGGATAAAATTTTTATGGGTTAAGACGGATTATAACAAGTCTACATGGAGGCAAAGCCTATGATAGATTGTCTGTTAAGTGTGCAACAACCTCAAGCGGTAGTCCGAGCCTAACTTATTAAAACTTATTTGATAGATAAATAGTGAAAAGTTTGCTTGATTGAAAAAAAAATATTTACTTTGCATTTTAAATTTTGAAGAAAGAAAAAATAAAATAATAAAAAAACAATTACGCAATGAAGTATAGAAGATTATTTACGCTTGGGCTTTGTTTGATGCTTTGCTTAAGTGTTTTTGCTCAAGGTGGAAAGAAAGTAGACCTTAGCAAAGAAATTAAATTGGAAAGTACTGTACGTTATGGTAAGTTGGATAATGGTATGACCTACTACATCAAGGCAAATAAAATGCCCGAAAAACGTGCCGAGTTTCAAATCGCCGTTAATGCCGGCTCAATACTTGAAGAGGAAGACCAACTTGGTTTGGCTCACTTTACAGAGCACATGGGATTTAACGGTACAAAACAATTTCCCGGCAACGAGTTGATTAACGAGTTGCAGAAAAACGGTATCACTTTCGGTAGAGACAACAATGCTTATACCGCTTTTGACCAAACTGTTTATATGCTTACTCTTCCTACAGATAAGCCGGAGTTGTTCAACCTTGGACTTAGAGTTTTGGGAGGTTGGGCAAGCGGAATGCTTATGACCGACAGCCAAATAGATGACGAAAGAGGAGTTATTATAGAAGAGTGGCGTTTGGGTCAAGGTGCTCAAGAAAGAATGCGCCGCCAAACTTGGCCTATAATATTCAAAGGCAGCAGATACGCTGAGCGTTTGCCTATAGGTACAGTAGAGAATTTGCAAACATTCAAATACAAATCCATTCGTGATTTTTATAAAAAATGGTACAGACCGGATAATCAGGCCTTGATTATTGTCGGTGATTTTGATGCTGACGAAATGGAGCAAAAGGTAAAGGATTATTTCGCTATGGATGTAAAACCAAGCACTCCTTTGGAAAGACCTGAATATGATATACCAAACAATGTTGAGCCTTTGATTGCCATTGCTACAGATAAAGAAGCAACAAGCAATGCCATATCAATATTGTTTAAGCACCCTGCCATGCATATGAAGACGGTGGGAGATTTTCGCAATCAAGAACTTATGATTAACCTTTATGAGAATATGCTTTCAAGCCGTTTCAATGAGCAATCTCAAAAGAAAGGTTGCCCTTATATGTACGCAATTTCGGGGTATGCTCCTACTTATCTTGCTCGTACCATGGGCGGTTACGTTATGAATGCCTCAGCAAAGGACGGCAAAGTGCTTGACGCATTAAAAGCCATTTTGGAAGAAAATCAAAGAGTGGTACAACACGGATTCCTTCAATCAGAACTTGACCGTGCAAAAGAATCTGTTTTGGAAATGTATGAAAGAGCAAGCAAAGAGGCCAACAAGACATATAACTCAACTTGGGCATCAAGACTTGTTAGCAACTTCCTCGACGGCACACCTGTTCCGGGAGCAAGATGGGAGTACAGAACAGCAAAATCCCTTATAGATGATATAACTTTGGAAGAAATAAATGCTTTGGCTCCAAAATGGGTAACCAAAGAAAACATTGTTTGCGAGATACAAATGCCAGAGAGAAAAGGTTTGAAAGTGCCTACTGTTGCCGAAGTTCGCAAGATAATAGAAGGTGCTGACAAAATGAAAACAAAACCATACGTAGATACATACAAAGAGGTTCCTTTCTTTGCTTACGAAAATGAAATAAAAGCGGGTAAAGTAAAGAGTGAAACAAAGAATGAGGAGTTTGGCTTTACCGAATGGACAATGTCAAACGGAGCAAAGGTTATTTTGAAACCTTCTACTTTAAAAGACGATGAAATTCTTTTGTATTCTTGGTCAAACGGAGGTTCTTCTCTTTATTCTGACGATATGTTATTCAATGTACAGATGGCTGCCTCTATTATAGACGGCTCTGGTATAGGCGAAATGAATAAAACCCAATTGCAAAAATTCCAAATGAAACATTCTTTTGGTACAGAACCTTATATAAGCAATCTTAGAGAGGGTATAAATGGTAATTGTTCTCCAAAAGACTTTGAATTGTTGTTGCAATACTTGTATATGTATTTTACTCATCCAAACAAAGACAAAGAAGTTTTGGACGTAAGTGTAGAAAATTTGCGTTCTCAGTTAAAGACCATACAAAACAGCCCGGATGTAGCCTTTTCTGTACAATTGCAAAAGAGTATGTATCCTAACGATAAGAGAAACATTGCCATACCTACAGAGAAACAAATCAATTCTTTGAATATAGACAAAATGTATAAAATATTTAGAGAAAGATTTGCAAGTGCTTCCGACTTCACCTTTGAATTTGTGGGCAACTTTGATATCAATGAAATAAAACCTATGATAGAAAAATACATAGGAGGTATGCCATCCACAGGAAAAACAGAGGAATGGAAAGATGTTGACCCTGAATTTGCCAAAGGACAGGTAAATGATGTAGTTTATAAAGGTACTGAGGACAAATCAACTCTTGCCATGACTATGAATAAACCATTTATAAGTGGAGATAAAGAGCAACAAATCATAAACGTAATGGGGGAAATCTTACAAATAAGAGTAACCGAGAAAATACGTGAAGAGTTGGGTTCTGTTTATTCTCCTTACATTGGCGTATCTTATGAATTACAACCAAAGCCTGTATTTTCATTGATTGCTTATTATGGTTGCTCTCCTGAGAATGTGGAGAAAGTAAAAAATGCAACTTGGGAAATACTTGACGAAATGATAAACACCGGAGCAACAGAAGAAAATCTTGCCAAAGCGAAAGAGCAACTTATCAAAGGCAGAGAAAGTTCTTACTCTTCTTCCAACTCATTCTGGGGCAGTGTTATTCGCTCATCCTATATTTATGGAAGCCCTATAAAGAATATGGAAAAATATGCTGAGGTGGTTAACTCCGTAACAATAGACGATTTGAAATCGGCAGCGGCAAAATACTTGAAACATGATGAATTTGTAACAGTTACTTTGTTGCCGGAGTCTGCAAAGAAGTAAAGTTTTAATATTTTTTATAATTGATATTCTAATCGCACCCTTTCTTTAAAAAGATTGTGGTGCGATTTTTTTATAAAAAAATATCCTTTTCTCATGTTAGAGGTGATTAAAAATCTATTGTTTTCTGTCTTTTCTCTGATTTTTCCCAACAAATGTATTTTTTGCGGAAAGGTTATAGAGGAACATAAAGATGTATGTGAGCATTGCAACCGATTGTATCCCATAGCACATTTGGAGAAAGATGAGTTTTTTGTTCCCCTTATGCCATACGTGGAGGATGTTTTTGTATTGGCACATTATAGATATACTTCGCAAGCAATACAACATTTTAAATTTCATAGACAAATAAATAAAGGTTTGAAATTGGCAAAATTGCTTTCCTCTCAAATACAAAAATATGAGTGGGCTAATGATTTGGACTTTATTATAGCCGTGCCTTTACACAAAAAAGCAAAACGTCAAAGACAATTCAATCAATGCGAGATTTTGGCACAGGTTGTTTATAAGGATTTGAAACGGAATAATCCCAAATTGCAATTTTCCACCAACAACCTTTATAGAATAAATAACAACAAACCACAACATACATTGTACTCAACGGAAAGATATGAAAATGTTAAAGACAATTTTGCTTTAAGAGATAGAGAGCAATTTAAAGACAAAAAAATTTTGATTATAGACGATGTTATTACGACTTGCTCTACCTTAAAGGCTTGTTGCATGGCTTTGAAAAAAGCGGATAATATTACCATCTATGCAGCCGCTCTTGCCACCGAGCGAATAAATATGTAACTTTTTTTTATATCTTTGCAGATTGAAAAGAGTAATTGCAATAGTGCAGAAAATATAAGCATCAACTATTATTTCGCATTCAAAATAAGCTTAGGAACCTTTCTTTTGAAAATAACGGAATAATAAAGAGCAGAGGGTTTTATAGTTTTAGGTAACTCCACATAAAGTTGAATTGCACCTGTTAAGGTGTGTATTTCTATATGTGGAGGGGTGTTTTCCTAAGCTTTACCCGAATGCGAGTGGAAATATCACACCTTTTTTATTCCAAGTAGTGATTGATAGTTTGTGCAGGAAACTATTAATCATTATGTCAAATAGTAAAAGTTTAAACAATGCAAGAAAACAAAAGAAGGATGAGTTTTATACTCAGTTGGTGGATATAGAAAATGAGTTAAAACATTATAGGCAACACTTTAAGGGAAAGGTTGTTTTGTGTAATTGCGACGACCCGAGAGTGAGTAATTTCTTTAAATTTTTCACTTTGAATTTTGAGTTTTTGGACTTGAAAAAACTTATTACAACTTGTTATAAAAATCAAAACGTACCTTTTGAAATAATTGACGGACAACAAAGAACAATAAGTATTTGTCAGTTTGCCAATAGTGAATTTGCCTTTGATTTCAAATATTTTCACAATCTAAACAAAGACGAAAAAGAAAAATTTCTTTCCTACAAACTTATGGTTTATTTTTGGAATAATCTCGTAATCCGCTAAGAATAAAAAGTTTATGCGGAAAGTTTAAGAACGAGGTAATGAGTTGGCAACTGTTCTGATTTCTACATACTTGCATGATTTGCATTGATGTACAACTCATCTTGGAACAAAGGTACAACTTTTTTATGAACGAGCAAAAAGGTGGTGCATTTTTCATTATTGCAGGGTAATATTTGAATTTGGTCTATCGTCAATCTGCGATATTATGAGTTTTCTGATTTCGTCATTCGCCCCTTTCCTTTGCTCGTCTGCGAAGGTAGTACAATAGCCCTTGAAAGTTGAAAGGTCGAGCGGCAAGCCGTTTCGGTCTGAATCTTCCTCCTACGAAGAGTATTCAGCCCGAAAACCTTTCCCCTTTCAATGTCTGTACTCAGAAATGCAGACGGCAACGGAAATGAACGACTGACGAAAATGTAGATAAAGATAAACTGACAGCATACAAAAGGGTTCTTACATTGATAACCCATTTGTATATCCGTTGGGAGAAATTTATGCAGGAGATTGTGGAGAAGTATGAGATGGTTATTACAGCCCATATTTGTTACCTATTCTCAAATATCCATATGATAGGAGCCAATATAAGAATATGCTTTATCGTACTAACAAATCGCTGAAAGAGATTGCTAAAATGGTTGGGCTATCCATTCCCTTAACTCTATATGTCGCCCGTCATTCGTGGGCGAGCATTGCCAAGAGTAAGAACATTCCTATTTCGGTTATCAGCGAGGGAATGGGACACGACTCGGAGATGACTACACGAATCTATTTGGCTTCGTTGGATAATGCAGTAGTCGATAGAGCAAATGCTCAGATATTAAAGGATTTGTAGGAAGTGAAGATGTTAGCAAAATTAAGGTTCTCTTGATAAGAGACGCTTTCTTTTGTGCAAAATTACGTAAAATAAAGCAAATGACACCATCTTGAATCCAATAAAAAGGTTGGTAGCCACATAATTACAAGAGGTTGTTTAGCAAATAATGGATAGAAAAATAAATTTTAGACTGATAATCAACCCATTCCAAGATTGATAGTATCTCTTATCAAGAGAAACCCAATAGTGAGGTATTCTCTTTTGTTAGGAGAGGCTTTGTATTGCGTAGAATTATGAGTACAAAGTTTTTCAATAATGGACTTGGCAATACGCTTTTCGATAAGTTGAAAGGTATTGCATCGGAGATGGCAACATTCGACCGCTTCTTGGCGGTTGTAGGTTTCTTTCGTTCATCTGGTTATTTCAAGTTGCGTAAGGAGTTGGTCAATATATCCGAGATTAAAATCTTGGTAGGCATCAACATCGACGATATTTTTCGCAAGCACAACAAGGCACTTTTGATGCTTGCCGATGAGGAGAAGGCAAAGGAAATCTACCACAATGGTTTCAAAGAGGACATTGTAAATGCCCAATACTCTCCCGAGGTTGAAGAGGGTATCTTGCAGATGTGCGAAGACCTTGTTTCGGGACGCTTGCAAATGCGTATTCACGCCACGAAAAATCTACACGCCAAATTCTACTTATGCCTACCACAAAACCATAGCGAGCATAGCGATGGCTGGGTGATAATGGGTTCGTCCAATATCTCCGATTCGGGCTTAGGTATTAAGCAACCGCCACAGTACGAACTCAATGTGGCAATGAAAGACTATGACGATGTGAAGTATTGCTCCGATGAGTTTTGGGCTTTGTGGAACGAGGCAGTACCATTGACCTCCGAAGACATTGAAGAATACAAGAAGAAAACATATTTAGGTTATCAGCCTACTCCATACGAACTGTATATCAAGGTTCTTATTGACACATTTGGTGACCAAGTGGAAGATGATTTCTCCATTCAGTTGCCCGATGGTGTCAAGGATTTGAAATATCAGAAAGATGCCGTTATTCAAGGTTATCAAATGCTGATGCAGCATAATGGATTATTCCTTGCTGATGTTGTAGGTCTTGGAAAGACTATGATTGCAACTATGATTGCCAAACGATTCGTAGAGGCAAACGGCAAGAACACCAACATCCTTGTTGTCTATCCTCCTGCATTGGAAGACAACTGGCGAAACACATTCAAGTTGTTCGGCATCTACAAAAAGGCTCAGTTTGTCACCAATGGCAGTCTATCCAAAGTTCTTGAGGGTAAGGACAACTACAAGGATAAAGAGGAGTTTGACCTGATTATTGTTGATGAAGCCCACGGATTCCGTAGCGACAGTTCAGGTAAATATGACGAATTGCAGAAGATATGCAAATCGCCTTGTATGAATACGGGCTTGTTGAGGAGTTCGCAGAAGAAAGTGATGCTACTCTCAGCAACGCCTCTCAACAACTGCCCCGATGATTTGCAGAATCAATTGCTATTGTTCCAGAATAGCCAAAGCTGTACCATTGATGGTGTTCCTAACCTCAAAGGTTTCTTCTCTGAACACATTTTGGATTATAAGCGATTGATGCGTGAGCGTGACCAGCGTGATGTTACTGCCGAGGTAGATAAAATCTATGAGCAAATTCGTAGTAAGGTTATCGACAAAGTAACAGTTCGTCGTACACGAAACAATATTCTCAACGATCCCGATTACAGGGCGGACATCAAATCGCAGGGCATCATTTTCCCCAATATCCTTCCACCGAATGAATTGGAATATGTAATGGACTCCGATACGAGCAACCGTTTCTATGAAACATTGAAGCAATTGACCGATGGTAAAACAGACGAGAATCCTGAGGGTAAGGGATTGACTTATGCCCGTTATCGTGCCGTTGAGTTCTTAAAACCTGAATACCGCAGTAAGTATAAGAACGCAGTACACATCGGTCAGACATTGGCAGCCATCTATCGTGTACATATGGTTAAGCGTTTGGAGAGCAGTTTCTATGCTTTCAAGAAGTCGCTTCGCACATTGCTTCGTATCACGACCGATATGATTAAGATGTTCGATGAGGACAAAGTTATCATTGCTCCAGACCTAAAGGTAAAAGACCTGCAAGCAAAGAACATAGAACTTGACAAAATCATCGAGTATGCCATTACAAAAGGATATGCAGCCGAAGATATTCTCTGCTGATGCATTCAGTCCTGATTTCCTTGAAATGCTCCACCACGACCGTGAGATATTGGAACAACTCAATGCAGATTGGGCAAAAGAGAATGACGATCCAAAGTTTGATAAGTTCCGTGAGAATCTTACCGATGTGTTCTTTGACACTACCATCAATCCATCGGGCAAATTGGTGTTGTTCTCCGAGAGTGTGGATACTCTAAAATATTTGTACGATAGACTAACAAATGAAATAGGTCGTTCCGATGTCTTGATGGTAACAGCCGCCAACCGTAACCGTTTGGGACAAACCATCAAAGAGAACTTCGATGCCAATTTTGAAAGCGACTCAATGAGGTACAACATCATCATTACTTCTGATGTGTTGGCAGAAGGTGTGAACTTGCATCGTTCCAATGTGATTGTCAATTACGACTCCCCTTGGAACGCAACCCGATTGATGCAGCGTATCGGTCGTGTAAACCGTATCGGTTCGGTGGCTCCGAACATTTATAATTATATGTTCTACCCATCACAGCAGGGTGATAAGGAAATCCAACTATATAAGAACGCCCTTGTCAAGTTGCAAGGCTTCCATTCGGCATTTGGCGAAGATGCTCAAATCTACTCAAAAGAAGAGATTGTAAAAGAGTTCCAGATGTTCGATAACGATGTAAAGGACAGTATCGACAAGAAGATTGCTCTATTGCGTGAGGTGCGTGAACTCTACAACAGCAATCGTGAACTATATCGCAAAATCAAGGCTCTGCCAATGAAGAGCCGAGTAATGCGAGATACGGGTATACATCGTGGAAAATCCGTAATCTTTGTTTCTTCAAATGTAAAGACCGAGTTCTATTTGGCTACTCCAACAGGTGTAGAGGTCATTGACTTCCTCTAAGCAGTAAAATATCTCAAAGCAAAGCCACAAGAACAGCCTGTACCTTTCGAAAACGAGGAACAACACTACAAACATGTAAATAGTGCATTGGCTCAATATACCAACGAGTATATAGAGGCGGCCGACACATCGTCCATAAACCGCACTGACCTTGACAAGACTTCGCTTGAAGCAAATAAGTTCTTGCGTACTATCAAACAGATAACCACCGATAGCGAACTGAAATCACAATGCGATGTATTGATGGGATACATCAATGAGGGTATCTATGCCCAACTTCCTCGTTACTTGAAAGCCTTGTCACGAGAGTATAAGAACGACCGTGCTAAGATGAAGCAGGACGAGTATAGCCTACAAAACAAAATCTCGGAATTATTAGGAGAATATCAGACGATGAACAAGGAGCAACGTCACGATGCTCAAGATATTTCCAATCCACAAATCATTATTTCAGAATCCTTTAAGTAAACATTACTATGGCAACCGTATATACACCCGATAGTTTGAGAAACCTGTTCCAATCATCATTTAACTTGGCACAGTGGTATAGTTTCTTGCAGCATTTCTTCAATGCAACAGAGTTAAAGAGTACTCCCGAAAGAATCATTGAAAACACATCAGATTATGGTTACTACTTAGGCAATATTGACACCACAGATAGTTACCGAATCGGTTTGTTCCATTACAATATCCGTCAAGGCTCTGTTGCTAACAAGCGTGTCGGGCTTCGCAATCTCGTAAAGTCATTCATCAACCCTACATGGGGAGAGTTTGATGCAGCATTGGTGGTGTTTGATAGTGACGACCATTGGCGTTTGTCATTCATTTGTGATATTAAGGGTGAGGCAACCTCACCTAAGCGATACACCTATGTTTTTGGAAGTGACGATTTGTTGTACCGAACACCTATTGAGCGTTTCAACTTTTTGAAGAAGAAAGGTGTATCGTTTGAGAACTTGAAAACTGCCTTCTCCGTAGAAGCTCTCTCTGATGAGTTCTTCTATAAGTACCGTGAGCAATATGCCGACTTTATCCAATATATTACAGGTAAGCGTTTCGTTAAGGCTGGCAGCAAGTGGGAAGAAAAGGTACTCGGAGAGCCTAACGCTGCATTAATGCAAGCATTTGACCACAACGAGAAGAAAATTCGCGACTATGTTAAGAAGATGATGGGACGAATCACATTCCTGCACTTCTTGCAACGCAAAGGGTGGATGTGTGGAGACCTCAACTATATGCAGAATATGTTTGAGAACTCGGCATACAAGAACGATTATCTTGACTCTGTTCTTGAACCGTTGTTCTTCGGTATCTTGAATACTAAACCTGCGGAGCGTGAAGCGTTGTTTACTGAATACGCTTGGGATAAATCTCTTCTTAATGAGTGGAAAGATATTCCATACCTGAATGGCGGATTGTTTGAGCGTGATGAGGAAGACGAACCCGAAAGCCGTTTCCCTGCCGAGTACTTCAAACGCCTATTCCAATTCTTCAGCGAATACAATTTTACCATTGATGAGAACGACCCTAATGATGCCGAAGTGGGTGTCGATCCCGAAATGTTGGGTAAAATCTTTGAGAACCTACTCGAAGACAACAAGGATAAAGGCGCATTCTACACTCCCAAAGAGATTGTACGCTATATGTGCCAGGAATCACTTATTGCCTACATCGAAACCAATACAAGTGTCGCAAAAGATAAGATTCGCCAGTTCGTTCTTTCTCCTGAAGAGGGTGTAGCCGACATTCCGGAGAACAAAAAGCCTAAACTTCTTACAGCACTTGAAGAGGTTAAAATTTGTGACCCGGCCATCGGCTCGGGAGCATTCCCTATGGGCTTACTCAATGAGTTGTTGCATTGTCGTGAGGTGTTGAGTGGTGAGCATTACGATCGTGCCGAGATTAAGAAGAGCATTATCCAAAATAATATTTATGGTGTGGATATTGAGAAAGGGGCTGTTGATATTGCCCGTCTCCGCTTCTGGCTCTCTATCGTAGTTGATGAGGAAACACCATCGCCATTGCCTAACCTTGACTATAAGATTATGCAAGGCAATTCGCTTATTGAGAGTTTTATAGGTGTGGATTTGAGCAAACTCACTTACGAAAAGGAATACAAGAAAGATACGGGAGAAATTTCACTATTAGATGATGAGAAGAACCGTTTACAAAAGACCGTATCACATCTGTTATCTTCGTACTACTCTTGCAGCGACCACGACAGGAAAGTGAAGTTGCAACAGGAAATTTCCGACACTATCAACAAGCAGTTAGAGGCACAAGCATACGACCCAACTATTCTTGCCAAGCTCAAAGGCATCAACCTTGCCGAGAATAATAAATTCTTCCTCTGGCACACTTGGTTCAGTGATGTTTTTAACCGAGATGATAAAGAGGGCTTTGATATTGTGATTGGTAATCCACCATATGTATCGTCTAAATCTTTATCGAAAGATTGTAAAGTTATTTTACAAACATATTTTAAATATGCTGATAAACAGTTTGATTTGTATTCATTATTTATAGAGTTGTCGTTAAAACTTCTAGCGTCTAATGGTGTAAATGCGTTAATTATACCAGATTCATTTATAGGTCGTTCAAATTTTGCATTACCCAGAATAGAACTAGTTAATTCTACAAAGATAACCAAATGGGTACACATTAATAATGTCTTTGAATCAGCAGAAGTGTCAAGCCTTATATATCTAAGTATTAATCATAAATCATCACCATATTCATTTACATATGAAAAGGCAGAAACTGTGCATGATTGGAATAATGGAAATAAGTTAGAGCAATTGGTTTATCAAGATATAATCAACAAGACAAATGATTACAAAATAATATGTAGTTCTCCTGAGATTATCAGCATTGCAAATAAACTTTTATCTCTTGACAAGTTTGATAATTATTTCATAATGTGGAGAGGTGAAGAATTAGGCAAAAAATCAGATGCAATTTCATTATTAAAAACTAACGAAAGGATGTTGCCGATACTTGCTGGGGATAATGTAAAAAGGTATGAACAACCTACAATCAATAAATGGATACATACTTATAATGTAAACAAAGGTATTACAAATTACATAACCCCCAAAATATTAATTCGACAACTGGGTACAACTATCAATGCAACGATTGATAATAATGGTTGTATAACACTTCAATCTGTATATTGCTTAATACCTATGAAAAGCCACTCGAGTGAAGACTTATTTGCGTATTTGGGATTGTTGAATTCTAAAATATATCGTTTCTTATACAATTTTATGTCTGGAGATAAACAAACGTTTCAACGAATTATACTTGAAAATATAAAATCTCTGCCTATGCCAAATATTAGCGAACTTCTTAGTTCAAATATTGGATATATGGCAAAAACAATATTATATGATACCAATATTAACTCTAATATGCTTGAAAGAGAAATAGACCAAATTGTTTATAAACTTTACAAACTGACCGATGCCGAAATAAAAATCATTGAACAAAGCATCTAAACACGACAATAGCCTGCACCTCGCGGGCTATTATTGTATTTAATCGTCATATAATAAACAAATTATTATAAGTACTTTTGTGGTTGGATTATATAGAACTTATAGTTATGGATAGAGGAGAAAAGCTTAAAGTCTTCTTTAAGATGAATGACCGATATTATGGATTATTCAATATTATTCAGATGGGAGTAAATGGAGTAGTAGATTTAAAAATTACCAATTATTATAACAACTTGGCTATTGTAGCAGAGAATATCCAAGATGAAGAGAAAGGATATTTGACAGAAGAAGAGATGGAAAAATCAAGATTTATCCATCAGGCAGAAATGTCATATCACAAAGATGGCAGTTTTCTGCATAAATTAAAAGATAGAGGAAATATTGAATATTCAAATCCCTATGGAGAGGGAGAACGATGTACCTCAACTAGTTGTATAAATGATTTTCAGCCGATATTCAATATTGCAATTCGCAGAATGAGTATTTACAATAAATCTTCTGAGAGTCTAATCTTAAAATCGAGAGAATCAGCATATATCTGTGAAAATGATGAGTTGTTTGAGCTCGAAGGTACTTATTTTCTTGTTTGCTATATCCGAAATAAAAATTTTCCAGTGAATAGGTTTACTAATTCACAATCGTACTCTGATATTATTACGCCATTAAATGATGAATTGGATTTATGTATTCTTATTCAAAGGCATAGCTACCCTAACCCTAAGCCATATTATTCGGAACATTTTAAGTGTATGATTACTCCATATCTTAACAACTCTATCAATTTCTGTAATAAGGAATCAGCAAAAGATGAAATGATGGATAAACTGAAAAATGCTGTTTTTGATCCAACATTTAATCAGTTTTTACAGTCTATGACGGATGGAAACTTTATTAACTTAACCGAAAGCAAATTACAGTTAATTGATCAAGTCGATATTTTCTATACAGGGAAGGAAGGTAAATTACCTGTAAGCAAACCAATTTTTATTAAATTGGCATTAAACTACTTAGGTGATAATTTGTCAGATTTTAACAAATTGCCACCTAATGTAAAACAAGGTCTAATACATAATGGAATAACGAACTTGAATTGGAAAAATTACGACATTCAGAAATAAATAGCAAATAGCCTGCAACCAGTTATATGGTATTAGATAGCATTATTGCATATCTGCCTTAAAAATCTCAACTATCATAATTTTTTAATATCTATGGGCAATCTTCTAAGAGTATTTTCCATTCGTTGAGAAATTGATGGTACGGCAAGAAATAATCTTTCTCTTGCTCTGCTCATAGCTACATAGTATACTCTGTCAGATTCGTTTTCTCTAAGATTAGGTTTAAGTAAAGTATTTAATGCTTTTTCTTCTGTAAAAACAACGAGTACATTGTCAAATTCGTCCCCCTTTGCTTTATGTACTGTCCTTTGAGCACTTGAATCTTCCAATAATCCAACACATTGAGATAATTCTCTGTAAGTATGAGAACAATAAAAGTTGTAAATATTGGTGCCTCTTTTCATTTTAGTTACTTCCCTATGCTCGCATAGATAATCAAAGAAATCCTTTAATGTTCCATTGCAATATTTCTCATAATCATTTAGCGCATCTTTGAGAGAAGTGTATGCTTCAATATCCACGACTCCAACATTTTCAAGCATTTTGAAAGCAGCTCCAAACTGTTTGCTTCTTGCATGTTCAATAGCTTTAATCCATGTGGTCACAAACTCTTTTCTGTTTGAGTTGCTATCCGTTATATTATTAAGTATTCTACTGTCTTGAACGTGACCATTCACACATTGTTTCAGAATGTTAGCCTCTATGTTTCGGTATGACAAAGCATGAACCTCATCTGTTGCTATTCTCTGTGCTTCTTCATAACAAGCTAGCAACTCGCCAACTAGCAACAATGGCTTCATTGTGTGTTCATTTCTTATAGGGCGTTGTTGAAATTCAGTCCTAATGATATTAAGTAAATCAATGATTTCATTACAGCTTCTTCTATTATCCCTGATGGTATAGTCCCGTAAACCGTCTAATTTAAACGACACGAATTGCTTCGGATCTGCTCCCAAGAATCCATAGATAGACTGTGCATAGTCACCAATGACTCCTACGATGGCTCCATTCTCGCCTAACTGTTTGATAATATTCGCTTGAATTGGATTCGTATCCTGGAATTCATCAACGAAAACATAAGGGAATTGTATTGCCAAAGTTTTACCTATGAATGGATATTTCTGTATGAGCTTATAGCTGAAATAAAGGACATCGTCATAGTGCATATATCCTTTTGCCCATGCTAACTTTTTATAAACGATATATGCGTTTTCACTCAAAAAATAGCCTTTTTTACAATATCTTTTAGGTGGAATCGCGTAACATTTTAAGCTACCATCTTCTTGTAATTTCCACTTTGCAGCCCTAATTGCAGAGAAAGTTGCATCTTGCTCAGCATAAAATTGCTTAACGGTCTTCTTTATTTCTTCAAAAGTATTATAATCAGATAATATTCTATCATCTGCGCCTGTCAACAATTCTATCCTAAACCCTTCTTCTGCAGCTATAAAATGTAGATAAGGTTTAACTATATAAGCATATAGGAAACTGTGGATTGTACAAGAAAGAACGCGGTTCCCATCCTCACACATTCTGCCCATCAATGTGTCTGCTCCTACATTAGTATAAGAAAGACAAGCAACTTTCCCCATTTTACCTAAACACTTTGAAGCCTTAAGCACATGGGACACATGTAAGGAAAGCCAGTGTGTTTTACCAGCTCCCGGACCTGCAGAAACCCTAAAGCGATGATTGATATCAATCTGTGAGTCGGAACTTATCTCAGTAGCCATTCTAATGCGTTGTGAATATAATGTGGAACATTAAAAGTCTTCTTACGTTCATCGTCTGCATTAAGTTCGTAGTTTTCTTCTAGAGCAAGACAGAGTTCCAAAGCATTTTCGCCTTTACTCAATGATGAAAGATACCGAGCAGCTATAAGATGGCGTCTCCTCTCATCATCTTCCCAGTCAGTACTATCAAGAGAGGTCTTGACATCATCCCATTTCTGATTATTTTTCACATTGTTCTTTGCTTGTGAATAATTACCACCCATCATGGTTTTTATTTCGGCTTGATTAGACATAGATTCCGTAATCAGTAATTCAAGATCTGGATTACACAGAGCAAGTTCATATTCAAATGTTTTACCTTTATTTACATCTTGTGAGAAAAATCTAATATACGAATGCTCTCTAAATGCAACTTCTTCCATTACTGCGTTCACAGCATATTCGTAGTGCTCGTCATCTTTATGCATATCAAATGGATAACAAGCTGTAAATTTACATTTTAGTTCTTTCTTCTTTTTTGCAGGATCTCGGTCTGTGATACATGCCAACTTTTTAGGTATTGCATTTGGGGAAGTCTCTTTGTTGAACAACTTTACAAAATGGCTAAAATATCTGCCATTGATATTCACTACTGCCACATGCTGGTCTTCCAATGATTTACCATCATAGCGTGCAAGTGTGCTCATTAATAATTCTTCTGCAATACCTTCTACCAAGATAATCTTGCGAGCAAAAAGCATGTCTGACTTTGTCGCATCCAAGAATCTTTGAACATAGTTCTTTGATTTCTTATCTTCGTCAGAATCTGTAAACACCTTACCTGGGTAGCAAACATTTGTGACACCATCCTCTCCCTTATGCAAACATATTATATCATCCAATTTAACTGCGGCAGTAATCTGCGAGGAGTGAGTAGTGATGAAAATCTGGCGCACTTTATGATCCACCTTCAAATTCTTATCGAGAAACTTGAGAAACTTGTATTGCATAGCAGGGTGTAAGTGTGCTTCAGGCTCCTCAATAGCAAGTATCGGATATACCTTGGCGTTGTCCCCCATGTAACTACCATCGGCATCAGCCTGCATTTTGGCAAGCAAGAGAGACATATAGATCAGATTGTTATATCCCAAACCATTATGTGTAGCAGAAATTTCAATATCTTCACCATATTTGACAATAAGCTTCAATGCAGAAAACAAGTCCTGCTCTGTCAGCGTACTCTTAAAATCTGGTAATGCATTATTAAACGATGCCCCTGTTTCTTGAGCATAATCAAGCATGACATCTTTTCCTTCCGATAATCTTTCCAATAATGAAGTCATAAGAGCAGCAGCTTCATTACCGAACCTTTTCCTTATTTCCTTTAAATCTGACTCCTTTTCTTCTTCCGTTCTTTCCCCTTTGGTCTTTACCCCATAATCTATAAAGAAATTTAGCACATCCTTCAGCATGGAACTCCGCCCATAGAACATATCCTCCTCAACATTTCTCAATGCTCCCAAAAATTGGAAGTCAAATCGTTCCAACTTGTCCATTTCAGGCTGCATAGGTGCATCCAATGAGCCAGCGAGCAATTTATATACATAATATCGAAGAAAATCATTCTCAAGAATGCTCCATCCATTTTTGATATCCTCCACATCTGCCATAGCCGTTTTATAATCATCCTCCTTTTCTGCTGGCAAATAGAACCGATAAGTCAACATCGCAGTATAGCCATTCTCCATACCAGTAAACCAGTTAGCAATTACTCTCAAATCCTCTTCTTGCTCGTTATATTCAATGCTACTATTTCTGAATGTAACTGATATTGTAACTGATGGCGATTGACTTTTCAGATCTTCAAGAGAGATGTCCCTATTAAAATCATTAACATTTAGTCTCCGATATCTATAATGTGGTTCTATAACCAATTGCAATGCTTTTAGCAAGTTCGTTTTTCCTGCATTATTATGACCTATTAAGACATTTAGACCATCATTAAATTCAATCTCTGAATATTTAAAATTGCGAAATCCTTTTACTGTTATATGAGAAATATACATGTCTTTTTATTTATTGAAAATCCTATTCGTAAAATCGATTCTTTAAAGTAAATTTACATAACTCTCACTCGTTCTTGCAACTCTCTCATTTTCTGCATAAGTACATCAAACTCTAATGATTCACCATAAATGAAAAATCGCCTCATATCGGCATAATCATCTTGCCACGCCTCCATAGCCGATTCTGGTATCGTAAAGTTGATGGTTGAAGGGGTATGTAAATCATAATTCACATACTTCAAAGCATAATATGTTTTACGATGCTCAACAATGGCATCATAAAGTTTTCGATTCGACAAAGCGTCTTTTCCATACTCCGTATCCATCAGTTTCTCCAAGTCATACAGATGTCGTGACATTCGGACGTTCCATGGCTTTTCTTTTTGAAATTCTTCTGCCAAAAGAAATAGTTTTTCAAGGAACGTGCGAGTAGGAACTACTGTTCTGACAAGGCTTTCAGCATCGGTATCTTCGCCATCAAAACTTTCACCAATAAGGGAACGAATTGGTCGTAATTCCGTAGGTTCATCCATTGAAAGACAACTTATCTCAATCTTCACACGAGGCGGAATGTAATTTATCGTATCTTCAAGAATTGACGGATAGTGTAATAGAATTACCGTAGGATCTTTGTCTGAATCTATTGGTCGCCATTCTCCATTTTTATCCTGCACTTGAGAAACATTCTCTATACTATAACCAGAGACTACCATTTCTTTCAAGCGAGCATCTAACTGTGAAGAAAGGGTTTCGTGAATATATGCTCGTGCCATTTTGCGTAATTTCTCACGCTGACTTTTACCTGTCTTCTCAATACCAAAGAATGAATGACTGATTGCCAAGTCAATGTCTTCAGAGAAACGCTCTATGATATTGAAACCTTTTGACAACGATGTTCCGCCTTTGAAGATTAAAGAATCACGGCAATCTGTTCGGAATAATGCCTTCAATGTAACGGTTACCCACCAGTCCTTTTCTATGGCTACCTGATTAACGCCAAGATGACCAACCTCCGTTTGCTGTAACATAGCCAAACGGTCCACTATCTCATTATTTAACCACAGTTTTCCCATAATCTAATTCTATTTTAAGCGGTTAGCATTGGTTTTATAATTCGTTTCATCCACGCAGGCATCATATCTACATCTTTAACAAGAGCCTCCTTGTCAGTTTCTTTCAATACCAATTGTTGGATTATATTTAGTTCTTCTTCTCCTACATTTTCTTTTTTTAGAGCCTTGAGGGCCTGAACAAGTAGAGAAATGAGGCGAGTCCCATAACAGAAGTTCTTGGGCACACCTCGTTTTAATACTACTTTCCTATTGGATAGGTTTACAGTTCGCTCGCTACCCGTAGTAAGATATGTGTAATTCATTGGTACTTGAGTTGATAACCCTAATGCATTCAGAGCTGTCATACCTGATGGCAATACCTCTGCATTATCTCTAGCAGCAATTGCCTGTACCACCTTATCAACTGAAGGCAGAACAACGCCGAATTTGCTTCTTCTCAGTTTGGCATATATTCCATGTGCAATTTTAACAAGCACACCTTCGGTCGTCAACTCAGACAAAATACTTCCCACAAATTCCGTATGGTATTCAGGGAAATCCGAACGAAACAAAATACAATCCACAGGCATCGTTTCTATACGTTGCCTAAGAGTTGTACTATCTATTGAATACTCATTAGTCATATCACCTTTGAAATTTTGATGATTTTTCAAATGCAAAGATACAAAAAGGATTCAAATAAATGATGAATTGCCAAGAATTTTATTAGGTTGACTCATGTAATATTGCTTTGTACAATGTGTAATACGAATACAAGTAACTTTAAACAATAAAATTGTTGGGATTATACATCGGTATTTAGTTGTAATATAAATGGGAATTATTCCCTAACAATATCAAGTAGTCTATTCCACTTTCTTTCTGTTGGCATAGACTATCCAACACCTTTTCTCTTATCTTGCTTGCCTCTAAATGCAAGAGCAATGACCACTTCAAGATTATAAAATGTAGCCCAACTTTTAGGCGTAGCTAAATCGCATCGTTGAGTAGTTGTAGGGCAAAGTGCTCCACTCTTGTATATCGCTTTGATGGTAGCTCGGAGTGTCGGGGCTATTACCCCGAATAACTCCATCAACTCCATTTCAGACATCCAAACATTACCGCTTGGAATATTCACCTTACCGCTTTCGCTGATTGTTATTATTGCTCGTTCCATAGTTACATTACTATTGAAATTTCACTAAAGGATTGATTAAGTCTATTGCCGAACATTGTTAAATCCTTATCGATTTTCTCGGTGGTAATCTTTGCATACTTTTGTGTCGTGGTAATGTTCGTATGCCCCAATACTCGGCTCACACTCTCAATAGGAACACCTTTGCTCAGAGCCAGCGTAGCAAACCCATGCCTTGCGGTGTGGAAAGACAAGTATAAAGAAAACGATTTCGGAATTGAATAAGGCAAACGTAAATGGTTGGGAAACAGCAAAAAGCGATTTTCTAGCATAGTCGGCACTACGCAAGAAATCACGGATTGCGACAGGAGTTCAGTTACCAAACCGTTAGCATAGCTGTTACCTAATGGCGACTGCTAACAAAATAAATTAGCATAGCATCACATTGCGCTGATTGTCATCATTTTGCATAGTTAAGAACGCTTATATACAGGCTAACTTTGCCACTAAAAATATAAGCGTATGAAAGTAGAAAAATTCAAGGTACTGCTCTACCTCAAAAAGAGCGGATTGGACAAGTCGGGTAAGGCTCCCATCATGGGACGCATTACTGTTAATCGCACTATTTCGCAGTTCAGCTGCAAGCTGTCGTGTACTCCCGAATTATGGAATCCTCGTGAAAGCCGGCTCAACGGCAAGAGTAAGGAGGCTGTTGAAACCAATGCCAAGATTGACAAACTGTTGCTTGCCATTAACTCGGCATTCGATTCCCTTTTGGAACGTAAGGTCGATTTTGATGCAACCGCAGTCAAAGATGTTTTTCAAGGAAGCGTTGATACACAAATGACTTTACTGAAACAGTTTGCAAAAATCAATGAGGATTTGAAAGCCCGTATAGGTGTAGATCGTGCCAAAACCACATACGGCAAGTATCAATATACCTATTCACTTCTGGAGGAATTTCTCAAGAAGAAATATGGCGTATCGGATATGGCTTTCGGGCAATTGACGGAACGTTTCATTTGGGATTTTCAAGGTTTTGTATTGGATGATAAGGGGCAGGCTTTGGATTCTGTCCGTCATTATCTCTCATTACTCAAAAAGGTGTGCAGAATAGCCTACAAGGAGGGGCATTCTGAACGCTATCACTTTTGCAATTTCAAACTTCCGAAGAAAAAAGAGACGACTCCGAAAGCATTGACGCACGAAGAGTTCATACGAGTAAGAGATTTGGAACTCCCCTCAAAGCGTCCTGCATTAAAGATTACACGAGATCTTTTTCTTTTCGCCTGTTATACGGGTACGGCTTATGCCGATACAATATCCATTACAAAGGACAATCTTTCAGTGGATGACGAGGGAGCTGTATGGTTGAAATACAGAAGAAAGAAGAATGAGTATCTTGCCCGAGTTAAACTTCTGCCCGAAGCACTCGCACTGTTGGATAAATATAAGGATGATAATCGAGAGACACTGTTACCATTCCAGCATTACAGTACATTGAGGTGCAATATGAAAATGCTTCGTGTTATGGCAGGAATCAAATCGGATATTGTCTATCATGCCGGAAGGCACTCATTCGCAAGTTTGATTACTTTGGGTGAAGGTGTTCCTATTGAAACCATCAGCAGAATGTTAGGGCATACCAATATTCAGACAACACAAATTTATGCCCGTGTTACCCAAAACAAGTTGTTTGAGGATATGGATAAGTTCATCGAAGCAACCCGTGATTTCAATTTTGTTCTATAATCATTAAAACGATAGGATTATGAGAAGTACATTCAAGATATTGTTCTATGTAAATAAAAACAGAGTAAAAAATGATGGTACAACCGCCATCATGTGCCGTATTACCATTGATGGCAAAAATTCCACTATTGCTACAGGCTTGTATTGTGGCTTGAAGGAATGGAATGCTAAGAATGGCGAAGTAAGGAATACCCGTATCAATAACCAACTTCAACAGTTCAGACATGATGTAGTATGCAGATATGAAGAAGTGTTGAAAGAAAATGGTGTTGTCAGTGCCGAAATACTGAAAAACATTATTGTCGGAACAAATGCAGTCCCCAAAAAGTTGTTGCAAGCAGGAGAAGTGGAACGTGAACGGTTGAGACTTCGCTCTATAGAGATAAACTCCACATCAACCTATCGGGATCCAAGTCAACACAACTATACCTTCGTCAGTTCGTACAGTCAAGAGGCATGGAAGATATTGCACTAGCTGATATTACGGAAGAATTTGGGGTGTCATTCAAGATATTCCTAAGGAAAGTATGTGGTTGCAGTTCAGACCGTGTAAACAAATGTTTGTGTTGGTTGAATAGACTTCTGTATCTGGCGGTAGATAGAGAAGTTTTGAGAGCCAATCCGATAGAGGATGTTGAGTATGAAAAGAAGAATTCTCCCAAATATCGGTATCTTACTCGTAGTCAGTTAAAGCTGATGATGGAAACACCGATGGAAGACAATGGTTTGGAATTGGCAAGACGAATGTTCATATTCTCTTCGCTGACAGGACTCGCTTATGTAGATGTATATGAGTTGTATCCGCATCATATTGAAACTACAGCAAGTGGCAGAAGATATATCAGGAAGAAGCGCTGTAAGACCAAAGTTGAATCATTTGTTCCATTGCACCCGATAGCTGAAAAAATATTTATGCTTTACAATACGACAGACGACAGTAAACCTGTATTCCCATTGCCTATACGAGATATTCTTTGGAGAGAAATTCATGCTTTGGGCGTCGGGCTGGGATTTAATGAAAATCTTTCCTATCATGCTGCCAGGCACTCGTTTGGAACATTATTGGTTTCATCTGATATATCTCCATAGAGAGTGCAGCCAAGATGATGGGGCACTCGAATATCATCAGTACACAGATTTATGCCCGTATAACAGATGACAAGATTTCGGCAGACATGGATAAACTTATGGAACGGAGAACCCAACAACAAGGAACATATATAATAATGCAGCCGTATGAAACGAGGAATTATAACAATCAATAACGGTGTGGTGGGTATTCCCACTGCACCCGTTTGGATGACACAGGAGGAAATAGCCGATCTATTCAATCTCTATGGTCGTGATGTTCGTAAATTCATCAATGCCATTTATAAGGATGATGCATTGTCGCAATTTGAAACGATGCAATACATCAGACTTGATGAACGTAGAAGTATAGAAGCTTATTCCATTGAAATGATTATAGCCATTGCATTCAGAATCAACAGCAGGGAGAGTGAGATTTTCAGACGATATATCATGAATCGGCTCTATGCGAAGAAGGATTGCCAGATTGTTCTGTTCGCAAACGAATTTAGTAAAGGTGGTTCAATTTTCAATTAGTATTCCGATTCCGTCATTCGCCCGTTTCCTAAGCTCGTCTGCAAAGGTAGTACAGACCGTATTTGAAAGTTGAAAGGTCAAGCGTCAAAGCCGTTTCGGGCAGAATCTGCCTCCTGCGGAGAGTATTCAGCCCGAAAACCTTTCACCTTTCAAGCCCTGTACTCTACAATGCAGACGGCAACGGAAACAAACGACTGAAAAGTAATAAACAAAAAAGAACAGCGTACAAATAGGCTCTATAATTGATAGCCCGATTTGTACGCTGTTTCCCTTTCTATACATGGAGGGGTGTCTTTTAGGAATCATAATAATTGGGCAGCCGGTAAACTGCACTCCCTCCAGAAAAATAATCAATTACTTCTTTGCATAGCCCGTAGCCCGTCCTTTACCTACCTTCTCGATGAAACCTGCCTCAAGCAATTCTTTCAGAGTACGTTCAATGGTCGTTTCGCTAATATCGGGGCAAAGTGTGGCTATGTCCGATTTCTTGACCACACCGAGTTTTTTCTCAAATACCGCCTTTACTCTATCTGCCTTTGACAATTTGCGATATTTCAGATGTTCAATGCGGTCTTGGAACTCATTGTAACCTTTCAATACAACTCCCAAGTAATATCGTACAAATGAAGTGTAATCGCTCTTGTTATTATGCCATTCAATGGAACTGTTCTGCAAGGCTTCATAATAGGTTTCTTTTGTTTTCTCTATTAACATTTCCATACTGACATATTTCCCCACGATATAGCCACTTCGATACAATAACAACAAAGTCAACAAACGGCTCATACGTCCGTTGCCGTCATTGAACGGGTGGATACAAAGGAAGTCAAGAATAAACATCGGAATCAGCAGCAACGGGTCGTATTCTGCCCGTTCAATGGCATTGTTAAACTCGTTACACAAGCTTTCCATAGCCTCAGGAGTCTGAAACGCAGGAACGGGCATAAATCTTACTCTCTGTTGTCCGTCTTTACCTGATTCTGCAATTACATTATCCGTATTCTTGAATCTACCTCCTGTATCGCTACTGCTAAAACTATATAGGTCACGATGTAGTTGCAGGATATTGTTCGGACGGATAGGGATATACTCGTAACTGTCATGGACGGTAGCCAAAACTTCCCTATATCCCGCAATCTCCTCTTCGGAACGGTTTCGAGGTTCAGCCTTTTCCATTACCAATGCTTCCAATCGCTCGTCTGATGTATATATACCCTCAATCTTATTGGATGCCTTCGTACTCTGAATTTTGGCTATATCCAATAATGCTGTCAATACATCAGACTCTGCTTCTATATATAACTCCTGCTTGCCTCTGAATTCGTGCAATGAGGACAGCATATTGACTATGTCGGGAGACAATAGTTGCTTGGGAGTTTCCTTGTAATCAAATGTATGCATACCTTAATATTATTTGTGATTGCAAAGTTAATGCTTTTCTGCCCCACAAAAGAAAAATCTGCATCATTTTTACCATTTATGATGCAGATTCTGATAAAATGATGCAGATTAAGTGTCTTTCAACCGATATGCCTCCTTGAATCCGCTCATTATTGTTCGCTGTACATCGGAGGTTCGGTAGAGGATTTTACCGCCTACCTGAATGTAGGACAAGATGCCGTTGTTGCGATAATCCTGCAAAGTCCTTCTGCTTACTTTCAAGATGTGGGCGACCTCCTTATCGGTTAGCAGTTCATCGTTGAACGCACCCAGCTGTCGGCTTTCAAATAACTTCTCAATCGACACTAACAGTCTGTCGATGTTTGAGTGGAACATCTTTACCCACTCATGGTCTTTTTCTCTGATTTCATTGTTCATACGCTTTTAGTATTATTTGTTGTTAGTTCAGTCATTTCACTCAGTCAAATGGTTCTACCTCGCCATTTGGCCTCCTTGCGTCTATCTTCTACAATCTTGATAATGCGTTCAACATCTTCGGGACGGTAGTAGGTTTTGTTTCCAATCTTGCTGAATGCAAGTGTTCCGTTATCACGAAGCGTCTGCAATGTCCTTGGACTGATACGCAGCTTCCGGCATACATCGTGGTTGTCCTTCCACTCGTCAATTTTTCTTTCACCGTGTCGGCGACAAAGATTGTCCACTCGCTGCACGAAGTACTCAAACTTGGCTGCAATTCCCTCAAAGGTTCTCTCTTCAAAACTGATGATGTTCATTGTTGTCAATATTTTTAGTTATACATATTTTTCTTTTTCCGTTGTTGTTTCCACTGCAAATAAAAGCAGTAAAGAACAGACTGCAATGGATGTGTCCATACGTGTCATAGGCTGACATATCGTTGCACATTCGGTGCGGTAAATTACCCCACAAAATCCAATCATATCCATCATTGCAATCATTTTTCTTTTTGCTGTCATTCCGTTTTTTGAGTGCAAAGAAATATAGGAGTTGTCATACCTCAATGATTCATCAAGCCTGTTGCAGTATCTAGCGTAGTTCGTGGCACTTTAACAGCCTATTGCAATTTTTACTCACAAATCAGGTATAGTTATCACACCTACATACAGAGATTCCGTTTCAAGTGAATGTCCGTTTTGGTTCTTGTCCGTTTCATTGTCGTTTGTCAGGCCGATGCCTATCCGTCTGCTAAACTTTTGACCCGAACAGCCAGACGGACAGCTACTAATCAGCCATAGCAGGATAGCGGATAGACCAACTCCCGATGTTTCGGCAGTCCGTCTATCCGCAATCAGTATTAAGCCCTTAATTTCTTCGATTAAGATTTTGTCCTCGATATTCCACTATTCTCCGATAATGGAAATTTTGAGCAGTCCGCACCATTCGTTTACCTGTCTAAGATGCAGAACTATACTTAATTGCCTAACCTGATCCAATCGTTTCATTGCCCGAATTATACACACTTATTTTGCTCACGACAATTGGTCAATGTGCGCACTGAGACCGGAGTGATAACCCTAAAAAATGAAAACAATGGAAAGAAAAAATGTAAATCTCACAGACGAACAATGTCAGGAAATCATTGAAGAAATCGCGACCACTTCACAGATTTGAAAGTGGGAATGCCCAGACAAAGGTAGAATCAAAGGGTACGGAAATAGAGAATTTCTCTGTTAACGACATCATGCCCGAACCTATCCCGTCTATGGCAAAGCGAGTCCAAACGGAAGCAGAAACTTGGGTTGCAGAGGAACAGCCTGTAACGCCCACAATTCAACGCAGAGTAAGCAGCAAGCAACGCAGACTCTCATTGGAGGAGTACCGCAGCACCTATCTGAAAGTACCCGTCATCAAAGACCGAAAGCCGGTATTTCTCAGTTGCGAGGTAAGGGACAGACTTGAAGATTATGTCCTCAAACTCGGAGGTCGCAAGATGAGTGTTTCGGGCTTGCTTGAGAACATCGCCCGTCAACACCTCGACACCTACGATGCCGACTTTGAGCAGTGGAGAAAGTTATAGCCAATTACCTGCATTCAAGATGTCGAGAAAGCTATGAGTACAGACCAACTGTTCGTGGTCATTTATGACAGTGAGCAGTTGCTGATTGAGGCTGAAAAGCAGTCTGTACCATCGAAAACCGTCAATGACGGTGGAGGCAGCAAGACCTCGGTCTTGGGGTATAGCGAGGTTATCTTTCGGGATGCCGAAAAATGTCGGACGAGCCGCCATTGCACCCGAAAAACCTCGCTCCACTCCCAAGTGGAGGCAATCCGCTCCCGATGGTCGCAGATTGTGAAAAGCTCAATTGAAGAATCAATAATCATGTAAAAAGTACAATGATGAATTATAAGAAAACAAACAAATCAAAGCCCAGAGGCAGACCACAGGTAAGCACTCTAAAACGACTTACAAAGTCTGTTACGGTGAAGTTCTCAAAGCCCGACTATGAGATGTTACGCCGTCGAAGCAAGAATGCCAATCGCACCCTTGCCGAGTACATACGGGATTCAGCCTTTGATGCACGAATCGTTGCCAAACATTCGGCTGAGGATGCCACTATAATCCGTAATCTTACGGGTATGGCAAACAACCTTAATCAACTGACAAAGCTGTCGCATCAGACGGGATTCTATCGGACAAAGAATATCGTAATGGAATTGCTTGCCAAATTGAAAGAGGTATTAAACGACTACAAGGCTACAGAAAGGAGGTGCATATGATAGGCAAAATCAAGAAGGGAAAATCCTTTGGCGGTTGCATACGCTATGTAATGGGAAAGGACGATGCAAAAATCCTTGAATCGGACGGTGTACTGCTTGGAACAAACAAGTAGATGATTGATAGTTTCAACTGTCAATGTCTCTTAAATCCGAAGATTAAGCAACCGTTAGGACACATTGCGTTGAGCTTTAAGAGAGAAGATGCACAACGATTAACTGATGAACTTATGGCTAAAATCGCATTGGAGTATATGGAATTGATGGGCATTAAGAACACCCAACTCATTTTGGTAAGGCATCATAACACCGACAATCCGCATTGCCATTTGGTATATAATCGTATCAACTATGATGGCAAAGTAATCTCTTCGCAGAACGATTTTAAGCGAAATGAGATTGCTACGAAGAAGCTGAAAGACAAATATGGATTGACCTATGCAGAGGACAAGAGCAAGACTAATGTGAAGAAACTCCACGAACCTGAACGGGTGAAATATGAGATTCATAATGCGGTTAAGGCTGCATTGAAAAATAGTCGAACATGGTGGGACTTGGGTAAGCAACTCCAAAAGCAAGGGATTGGTATGACCTTCAAGATTAACCGCAAAACAGGTAAGAATGAGGGATTGAGTTTTACCAAAGACGGTTACACATTCAAGGCTTCCGATGTGAGCAGGCAGTTCAGTTATTCAAAACTTAACACACAATTAAGTTGGGATATGCCGAAGATGCAAACTGAAATCGAGCCTATGCAGCAACCGATAAGGCAAGAGGTAGAACAAAATTATAGCGTTACCGACAGCCTTATTGAAAGCAACGGATTAGGTTTATTAACTCCATCGGATGCTCCACCAGAGGATGAACAAACACCTTCTTGGCAGAAACAAAAGAAAAAGGATAAGAAAAAACGCCGAGGAATCGGGCTGTAAATAACCAAATGTATAATCAATAAATTCAAAATCATGAATAAAAATTTCAACAACAACGACCACGAGTCGTTTATGGAAGGCATTTACGGATGCTTGGAAAGAATCGAAACCGCAGTAATCGAATTGCAAAAGGTTCAACCAAATAATGGTAATTCCACTGTTTCTAATGTGGATAACACGGCATTGATACAAGAGATTAAGGCTCTTGTTGAGAATGCTACTGGGGCTAATTGTAAGTACACAGAACGCAAGATTCAGGAACTTACAAAGACTTTGAGTGAAAACCTCGGTGTTGTCAATGATAATGTAAAGGGTGTTTCCGGTAAGAATAAGCCCGATTTTGTAGCCATACAAAACGAGTTTGAGAACCTTAAAAAGTTGACGACATCACTTATACCGATGATTGAGGAATCCAAAGTTCTTCATAGAGAAAATGACTATAATTTCAATTTGAACTTCAATTCCAAACTTGATTGGTTTATGCTTACACTCAATACTATTGTCATCGCATTCTTTGCTTCTGCATATTACTTTGAGTCGCAACAAAATAAGGATGAAGAGGATGATTCTCTCAAATACCGCTACATCAAGATGAAGGGTGATGCCTCGGCAGAGCAGATAGCCACATTGGAGGACATTTTTGAACTCAACCGAGATAACCAAAAGATTGAACAAATGCGTGAAGATGTGGAGACCTACGAAGAGGCTGTCCGCAAACAAGTTGCTCTTGCCGAGCAAGCACGCCTAAAAGAGCAAGCCGCAAAGGAACAGGAGAGCAAGGCCAAGTCTATCAAGGCGAAGCAGGAACAGCCAAAGGATAACCCAAACAAAAAATCAAAACCGTGAGCCTATGGCAAGTATCAAGGTAAAGTTTCGACCTTCGACAAACGAGAATAAAGAGGGAGCAATCTATTATCAAATCATTCAGAATCGTGTAATCCGTCAATTAAAGACGGATTACCGACTCTTTATGCACGAGTGGAATGAGGCTGATAACTCTATAATTGTTAGCAATAACAGCCGACAAAACTATCTGCAATCTGTCGAGGAGCGTATTGATTGGGATATTAAGCGGCTGCAAAGCATCATCAACCAATTAGAGAATAAGCGAGTAAAGTACACCGCCGATGATATAATCTCTACATTCCAGAAGCAAGCCAATGAACAATCTCTATTCAATTTTATGCAGGGTGTTATTGCCCAACTTCAACAGATGGGCAAGCAACGCACATCTGAAACCTACCGTTACACGCTTAAAAGTTTTATGCAGTTTAGAAAGGATAAGGATGTACTATTAGAGGATATTAACTCGGATTTAATGCTGATGTATGAGGCTTATTTACGAGGTCGAGGACTGACAAAGAACAGCACCTCGTTCTATATGCGAATCTTGCGTGCCGTATATAATCGTGCAGTTGAAAAGGAATTGACCACCAATCGAAATCCATTCAAACACGTTTATACAGGTATAGATAAAACTATTAAGCGAGCCATTCCATTAAAGGCAATCAAGCAAATTAAGAATCTTGACTTGTCATTGCAACCATCATTAGACTTTGCCCGTGATATGTTTCTCTTCTCATTCTACACTCGTGGAATGTCCTTTATTGATATGGCATATCTCAAGAAGAAAGATCTATCCAATGGCATATTATCATACCGCAGGCGCAAGACCGGGCAACAACTCTTTATCCGTTGGGAGAAATGCATGCAGCAGATTGTGGATAAATACGACGCTGATTACTACAGCCCATATCTATTGCCTATTCTCAAATATCCATATGATAGGAACCAATATAAGAATATGCTTTACCGCACCAATAAGTCGCTTAAAGAGGTTGCGAAAATGGTTGGGCTATCCATTCCCTTAACTCTATATGTTGCCCGTCATTCGTGGGCGAGCATTGCCAAGAGTAAGAACATTCCTATTTCAGTTATCAGCGAAGGTATGGGACACGATTCTGAGATAACTACACAAATCTATCTTGCATCATTGGATAATGCCGTAGTGGATAGAGCAAACGCTCAGATATTAAAGGATTTGTAGAAAGTAAAGATGTTTAGTAAAATGATTGCTCTCTATGTAAGAGATACTTAATTTACTGCAAAATTACGCAAAATAAAGCAACTTACACCATTTTGGAGCCAATAAAAAGGCTGATAGCCATATAATTGTGCGTAATTGTTTAGCAAAAACAGGCAAACAAAACGAAATAACATCTAATAATCAGCAAGTTCCGTCTATCGGAGTATCTCTTACATAGAGAGGAAAGGAAGATAATATGGACAACAAGAATCTATTTATAGAATTAGAGAAACTTCTTCGTATGGAAAGCATCTATTGCACTGAAGATAGTGTACTTCTGAAGAATGCAATTGTAGAGGCTGCTCTTGCGCTCCGTCCGGAGTTAATTACAAAGTTGCTTACGCACGATGGGTTAAAACGCAATTTCTTTACAGAGGTTGAAGGTGTTTTAGTTTTTGACAAGGTTAAGTTTCAAAAGTTTGTCATGAACAAACGATTCTTGCCCGATAGCTATACATCGTTTAAAAACAAAGTCGGATTGACCAATGACGATGGTGATTTTCTTTCAGAGAGTCGCGAGGTTGTTCTTTCGTGGCCATACAAAGATTGCGTACTCGAAGGTGGACAGACAAAAGAGGATACAAAACGTAATGAAGTGTTTTGGAATGAGATTCTAGCTCCAGACGAAATCAACCGCTTGACGGAACCAAAGGTGCTGACCAATTTCAAACGCTATGACGCAGATGGCGAGCACGAGGTGGAAAGCATTTCAATGGATGATAACCTCATCATCAAAGGTAATAACTTGCTTGCACTGCACTCCCTGAAAAAGAAGTATGCAGGTAAAGTGAAGCTGATTTATATTGATCCGCCATATAATACTGGTAGTGATAGTTTTGGATATAATGATAGTTTTAATCATTCATCTTGGCTCACTTTTATGAAAAATCGTTTAGAAACTGCAAAAGAGTTACTAAAAGATGATGGTGTTATTTTTGTGCAATGCGATGATAATGAGCAAGCATACTTGAAAATCTTAATGGACAGTATTTTTACTCGTGAAAGATTTATAGCAACGATTGTATACAGAAGAAGAAAATCTCAAGCAAATCTTAGTAAAAATATATCTCCTATTCATGATTTTATACTTTGCTATGGTGGTTCTGCTTCTACGATACTAAATAATGTTGAGGCAGATATTGATGATAGTGATTATAAAAATCCTGACAACGATGATAGAGGACCATATAAGAGTATGCCTTGTACAAATAAAGGTGGCTCTAAATATACAATTGTTACACATACGGGAGTGTCAATTACCGATGAATGGCGTTTTAAGAAAGAAACCTATGATGAATTAGAGAGAAATAATAGACTAATTTTTCCTCGTGGAGGTGATGGTAAACCAAGATACAAATTATTTTTGGCAGACAAGATTAAAGAGGGTGTCGTTGCCAATACTTGGTGGGACAATGTTGGTTCAAACCAAGAAGCATCAAAAGAAGTTGAGTTTCTTTTAGGTAATGAAGCCTTTGCATTTCCTAAAGCAGAAATGCTTATGAAAAAAATCATTTCACTTGGTTCAAATGAAAGAGATATAATTCTTGATTTTCATTTAGGTAGTGGAACGACAGCGGCAGTTGCCCATAAAATGAATAGAAGATATATCGGTATAGAGCAGATGGATTATATTGAAAATATTTCTTGTGAACGATTGAAGAAGGTAATTGAAGGAGAACAAGGAGGTGTTTCAAAATCTGTAAATTGGCGGGGCGGAGGTTCCTTTATATATTGTGAACTCGCAAAAGCCAATCAGCAATTTGCCGATGCTATAGAGCGAGTATCATCTACGGAGGAACTTGCTGTTATATGGAAACAAATGCAAGAAACCGGATTCCTTAGTTGGAAAGTAAATCCCAAGGAGATTGATGTCAATGCTGATGATTTTACCTCTCTTGCCATTGAAGATCAAAAGCGTTTTCTCATAGAGTGTTTAGATAAGAACTTGCTTTATGTTCCATATTCTGAGATTGACAATGCAGAGTTTGGCATCAGTGAAAACGATAAGAAGATAAATAACCAATTCTATCAAACGAAGTAGCATTATGAAATACTTACAAGATACGCTTCGTGAAGAATTCGGCAAACGTTCAATTGCTAACATTGAAATGCCAAAATACTTTGCGACTTCGCTTAACCCAATGATGAAACTACGTCCTTATCAAGAGGAGTGCTTCAGATATTTCATTACCTATTGGCAAAATGATTTCGATGCGAAGGAACTTAAACCACATCTATTGTTCCACATGGCAACAGGTAGTGGTAAAACGCTCATTATGGCTGGTGCTATGCTATACCTTTACGAACAGGGGTATCGTAACTTTCTTTTCTTTGTTGATTCTACAAATATCATAGAAAAGACGAAAGATAATTTCTTAAATACAGCATCGGCAAAATACCTTTTCGGACAGTCAATCAATATTGGTAATAAGCAAGTAGAAATAAGGCTTGTAGATAATTTTCAAGCGGTAGATGAAAATTGTATCAATCTATGTTTGACAACCATTCAAGGACTGCATATTTCTTTGAATACGCCTAAAGAGAATGCTGTTACCATAGAAGATTTTGCAGACAAAAGAATTGTACTTATATCTGATGAAGCACATCACACGAATACAGCTACTAAAAAAGGAAAGAAAACAGTAGTTGCAGAGCAAGGTTCTTTATTTGCTGAGAGCGATTTTGAGTCAACAGAAGATTGGGAAACAACTGTGATGAAAATCTTCCATAGCAACGAAACGAATGTTCTGTTGGAGTTTACAGCAACAGAAGACTTTCATGATGCCAATATTGCCGATAAATATGAGAACAAAGTAATCTTCGACTATCCATTGAAGAAATTCCGTGAAGATGGCTATTCAAAAGATATATCGGTTGTTCAGAGCGATTTATCGCCAATAGATCGAGCCATTCAATGTGTGCTATTGAGCCAATACAAGAGAAAATTGTTTTCGAGTATTCATCAGGATATTAAACCTGTTATGATGCTTAAATCGAAAACCATTGCCGACAATAAGAAATTTTATGATGAGTTCATAAATACTATTAAACGGTTGAATATTGAAGACATTGAACGCATCGCCTCTAATGCCAAAGGCGATATGATTGATGTATTTTCATATGTGTCAGAACAAGGAATTGAATTTGAAAATCTGCTCCTTGAAATAAAAGAAGATTTTAAGGAAGATAATCTATTGTTGGTTGATGGTAATAATATATCGCCCGACAAACAGTTGAAATTAAATTCATTGGAAGCAAAAGACAATGAATTTAGAGTCGTGTTTGCTGTTGATATGCTTAACGAGGGCTGGGATGTGTTGAACTTGTTTGACATTGTACGTCTTTACGAAACACGCGATTCCAGACATGGCAAGGTGGGTAAGACAACAATGCAGGAAGCGCAATTGATAGGGCGTGGTGCCAGATATATGCCTTTTACCGAGCCTACCGGAGAGCTAAAGACAGGGGAACGTAAGTTTGATAACGATACAACCAACCGACTTAGAGCATTAGAAACGTTGCATTACCATAGTGTAAGTAATCCAAAATATCTGAACGAGCTAAAACAAGCAATGGTTCAGACTGGCATTGTAGCCAAAGAAGTCAAAACCATAGAACTCAAATTCAAAGACTCATTTAAGAAGACATCGCTTTACAACGACGGATATGTATTTGCGAATAAGCTTGAATCATATATGCTCAATGAAGAAATTACCTCCTTAGGCGAAGCTATTCTGAAAAAAGAATACAAGGTACGCATAAAGAGTGGGGATATGAGTACAAGTTTGGTATTTGAATCCGGAACTTCATCAAACACCACCTCTGTACCTTATCGAGCATTTGAATTTGGAGACTTGGGTAATCATGTCATTCGTGCTGCAATTAATCGATTTGAAGCTTTTAAGTTTTCTAACCTCAAAGATACTTATCCCAAATTGGAGTCTATAAAAGATTTTATTGAAAACTATTCATATTTGGCAGGGATCAATATTTTTATATACGCCAAGCAAGAAGTGTTAGACAACTTGACTCAAAAAGAGAAACTCTTTTGTGCAATAGAGGTCCTTCGTCAGATAGAACCATTGCTATCAAAAGGCGGTATCGGATATAAGGGAACTAAATTGTTCGAACCTAAGGAAATAAAGGATGTGTTCCGTGAACGTACACAGAAATTCTCACTTGATGGTTCATCCGATAAGGAACTGGGTAAGTCTATGATGGAAACCGAGAATATGTATCTGCGTATGGACTTGTCTAAAGCCGATTGGCATGCATACGAAGATTGTTTCGGAACATCGGAAGAGAAGCATCTTATCCGATACATAGAGTCTATATATCAAAAACTTGCAGAAAAGTATCACGATATATATTTGCTACGCAATGAAAAGGATTTGAAAATTTATAGTTTCACATCTGAAGATGCCTATCAACCGGATTATGTTCTATTCTTGAAAAAGAAGAATGATTGTGCAAAGACTGACTATATTCAGATATTCATAGAACCAAAGGGGAAGCATTTGCGTAGCACAGATAAATGGAAAGAGGATGCAATGAAACAGATTAGAGAGAATGCCGATATTCGTTTCTCTACTCAAAGTACCAATTTTAATGTGTGGGGGATGCCTTTCTTCACAGAAGGCGAACGCCACATCTTTGATAACGCAATAAAACAATCTTTAGGAGTCTGATACATAGGTATATATAAAGTTATAAACCACCGTAAATTGTGCATAGCATAGTTTATGGTGGTTTTCTTTTGAAATCCTGTCAATAAATTATTCTCCGTTGAAAAGGAAATAATTGCAAAATAACCTATACCTTTGTGAGAAAATATGAGTTTTATGCTTGATCAGTCTTTTAGTTATGATACAATTAATACGGTCTTTATGCAGTCTAATCGCAAAGGACAAGTAAAGAAAGAATTCCTTTCAGCAGAATATTTAGAAACTGCAAAGGAATATAGAGCTATGCGTCATACTATAAACACTTTGAAGAAAAAATCAAAAGGTCAACGAACACAGGAGGATGAAATTGCTATTCTTGAATTAGAAACTCAAATGAAGGATAATGCAGCAAGGCAGAAAGACTTACTAAAAGAGTGTCTTTCAAGAATAGCTGTAAATATTAATAACCGAGATTTTAGATTCACTTTAACTCCAAAGCAATCAGATGATCCAAACAAGCCCAATTATGTTATTGGGAAAACGGCTGAAGAATTCTTTGCCATGAAAATTCTCTGTAAAAATTTGAAGCATACATTTGACTTACAAATGACAAGTCGTAATAATCTTTTGCATCAAGTAAAACAGTTGTTTAAAGAAGACAAACATCCTAAATACATCATAAGAACAGATATTCAACACTGTTTTGAATCTATACCTCATAAACAACTGTTTGAGTTAATAGAGAATAATACCCTTCTAGATTTCAAAAATAAAACGATGCTAAAAGGATTAATATGCAATGAATTTGAACGTAAAAATCTTCGGCGCTTAGTTACACAAACTAACACTGGAATTCCACGAGGTTGTGCAATAAGTTCTTATTTGGCAGAATTATACTTATCTAAAATAGACAAACAGATTAAAGAAGAAATTGGAGAAATAGCATATTATAATAGATATGTTGATGATATTATAATCATAATACATCCTAGTCAAATCTCAACATACAAAAAGACCATCAATGAATACAAATGCATAATTGAGGGAATATTTAAAGACAAAGGATTGACACTTTCGCCTGATAAGACTAAAGAATTTGATTTAAATAATAACAATAGTACTTGTAAATTTGATTTTCTTGGCTACCGTTTTGATGTATCAAATAATAATGTTAAGATATCTCATTCATGCAGTAAGATAAAAAAGACGAAATCTCGTATTAATAAATTGTTTCATGTATTTGACAATTTGTTGTCAAAGGATTATTTAACAGCTAAGTCATATATATTTGATGCGTTACGCATATTGACAGCTAACACAAATTTACATAACAATAAGAAAGGAATAAAAATTGGTGCCTATTACTCGAACCAAATATTAGATGACGCTTCTGCTTTAAGTCTGTATGACAAATATTTGGCAAGTAAGATTGAAAAGATTTCTTTACCAATAATCGGTTTCCAGTCAGAAGGGGAACGTCAAACGGAAGAGGCTGAACTAAAAAGAGTCCTTCTAAAAAATGCCCGTTTTGTTAATGGATTTGATAGTAGAAAAAGATTTTGTATAAGTAAACAACGTTTGCAAAAAATTAGAAGTTCATTGGTATGAAAAAGCAGAAGAAGATAAAATTGAATTATGGCAAGGAAAGGGTTTTGTTTTCAGATGTATTGCCATATGAAACCCCATTGACCTTTTCAAATCGTTATCTCTATCGTTTTATTTCAAAGTATAAATTTTACATAGATGAGGAACGTGACGATAAAGGCAAGTTATTCATTACCGTCAAACCAGAGAAAGAGATAAGTGCAGACGAACATAACTTTGCTCGTCTGCTGTTTGGTCTTTCAAACGACCCAGGTCTAAAGTCGAATAGCGTATTTTACCCTTTTCAGTTTAATATAGCCCATAAGATTGGGAAAAGCAGAATCCTTACAGTTATACATCCTTTGAATCAATTGCAAATTGTTGATTTCTATGAAAAGTACAAATATGCAATATTATACCTATGTTCAAAAAGTAATTTCTCTTTGAGAAAACCCGTAAAAGTCGCTCAATATTTCTATTACAGAGATAAGTTGCACGCAAATTTATTGGGAAAGAAACGAGAGAGTGTAGAATTGTATTTTAATGAATATGAGAATCTAAAGAGTTATTTTAGCTATCAAAAGTACTCGAATATTTACAAATTCTATGAAGATTATCGTTATCAAAGAGCTGAGAAAAAATTTAAGCACTTAGTAAAATTTGATCTTCAAAGTTGTTTTGATAGCATATATACACATTCAATAAGTTGGGCAGTTGGAGGTGGGAGAGATAATGTAAAACTCTTGCCTGGCTATAAGGGAAACTGGTTGGGTGATGCATTTGATGAAATGATGCAATCGCTCAATGCTCGTGAAACGAATGGAATTGTAATAGGCCCTGAATTCTCACGAATTTTTGCAGAAATAATTTTACAGAATATAGATGAAAAGGTTGAGAATGAACTCCGTAGGGGAAAATTAATCAATAAGGTTAATTACGAATGCTATCGTTATGTAGATGATTATTTTCTATTTTATAACGACAAAAAAGAGGAACAACTCATTTTAGAATGTTTCTCTAAATGGCTATCTGAATATAAATTATGTATAAGTCCATCAAAAACAGTAGAATACGATAGACCTTTTGTTACAAATGTGACAAAAGCGAAGTTAAGAATAAATAAATTGGTACAATCAGTAAGTAAACAAAAAATATGGGAACATGATGACATTAATCTTCCAATTGATGATACATTGGAGGATGTTGATGATGTTTCAAACTCAACGATAGAGCCAAAAGAGGAAGTTATTTCTAATGTCGATTTAGACAAAATAATATCATCTAAATTGTCATTATATGTAGACCCTAATAATACCATTGCGGAGTTCAAATCAATTATTAGCGAAACTGCTGTATCATACAATGATGTTGCAAATTATACATTGGAAATATTAGGACGAAAAATAGATAGACTGTTAACCAAATTTGATATTGGTTATAAAACTCTTTCTTGTGCCAAGATAGTAAATATTGCAGATAGAGATACTGTTCAAAATAAGCGAAAATCGGCTCAAAAACAGATTGTATCATATCTAAATGGTGTTATTGATATCGCTTTCTTTATTTACAACGCCAATAGACAGATAAATACAACACTAAAGCTCCAGAAACTTCTTAACTCGATTGTAATATATGTTAGAAGTGACTATAAACAACAAAAAGATAAACATATTCGTTTTGATGATTATTTCCGTAATAATATACTTAAAAAAGTACAAGACGAGCTTTGCCTTATCTTAAAGACTGCGGGCAAATATAGTAATGCAATGCACGAAAGTATATATTTACTGGTGCTTGCCAAAAGTTTGGGTACAAGATATTTGTTCACTGAAGATATTCTCAAGCAGTATATTAACAATAGTGGCATTAAATACAATATGTTTGTATGCCAAGTGCTTTTATACTATTATGGGAATCATAATATATACAAAGACCTTAAGAAAGAACTATTTGATAAGATTTTAGATATATACAAATCCGTTCCTACAACAGAGAGAAATAGAAATGCGGAATTGTCAATAATGACCTCAGACTTTATGACTTGCCCATTTCTCTGCAAATCGGATAAAATATTATTGCTAAAAGAAATGGGCATCGACGAACCTAAAATTCAAGAAAGTATTATTAACTTTGCAGAGCAGAATAGGTATATTTTTACAAAATGGACAAAATTTGATTTGAATAAAGAATTACAAGCAAAGATTTCACAGGAAGTCTATTCATAGTCTTTAACGTGGATGGTCCAACTATTATCACACACATAACCTTCCACAAGTATGACGGATACAAGGATTATGGTAGCTCAAAGGTTGGATAGGGAGCTTAGGCTAAATGTGATTTCTTTGCTTTTGTTCATAACAAATATTTATTGTACCTTTGCATTCAGAAAAAGCGTTCTTTTCAATAATGCAGAATAAGACGAATAAGGGAACTTTGCTCGTTTCTAAATCGTTACCTGTCGTAAATTAAAATTCTATAAATCGTTTGTTTTCAACGATAAAGAAGAAATACTATGTCTTGTGCAATGGAATGAAATATCCTTTGATATTCCACACTCTTTTATCATCTTTTTCAATGGTTTACAGATGTTCCAATAGTTAAGACTCGGGAATACCAACTTGTCCTCTTGAAATCTCTCATATCGCTTGATTATTTGTAATGGAATATCCAACAACTTCACTTGAAAATTGACCTTTGTCTTGTGTCGCTTAGATAATATCCACTTCTCACTGTTTATCTCTACAATATCGTCGGTGGTCAGTTCCTTAATATCCACGAATGATAAGGCAGTGAAACTTGCAAACACGAATAGGTCACGGATATAAGCCAACTTCTTATCCGAAAATTCGTGCGTCATAACAGTCTTGATTTCATCTTCGGTCAGGTATTGCCTCTCCTTGATATTCTGATTTACCCGATACTGAGCAAATGGATTTCTCGCTGTCAGTCCGTTATAATGTGCTTTAGCCACGATTATTTTCAGCCACATACAATGTGCCCATACACTACCATTGTGTAGTCCTGCACCAGTTGAGAGGTAGATTTCATACTCCTTGATAAAATCGGGAGTAAGTTCAAGCATAGAAATATCACTCCGTTTGTAGCACTTCTTGATAAATATAGCCAAATGGTTTCGTGACCTTACTCGCACCTTATAGGAACTTGTAGCACGGTCTATTCCTATACGCTTCTTGAAACTCTCATTGTCCTTATCAAAAGCACCGAGCAATGTTTCATACTCTGTTCCGATACTTTGATAGGCATTGCGAACCATTTCGGCAGTTACAAACGTTTCTCTATCTGAAATGCGTTGATAATGCTTGATGATTTGAGCCTTGATGTTATCCAAAGCCAAATTGATGTCTCGTGCCTCCTTGCTCTTGCCTTTTGCTCGGTTGCCTCTTTGCATCCCACATTGTTTTTGCAATGGTCAGTTTGCAACTGAATTGAGCCACCGAACCATTGATTGTAACTCGTCCCATAATCGGGACAATACCGTTTTTCTCCTTGCTTCCGTTCACGTAGAACAGCACCTTAAATGTACTTCGCATAATCTAATTCTTTTTGGTTACAGAATTAGTTATCAGCGAGTTATACATTGTTATGCAGAATGTGGCAGAGAGTAGAAATAAACTCCAACGACCTATAAACCTACCTCTCTATAGGGTAATGATTTGAAAACAGTTCGCCCTCATTACCTTTCATTTCCTTGCACTTTTGCATCGGCGAGGCTTTCATCGAAAGTCCACATAAGTCATTGAACACCAGTGCCGCCATCATTATTTTCCCTCTTTCGTTAGATTTTTCCAGAGATATTTCTTATGTTTGTAGCGGTATGGATACAGAAAAATTAAAATGGTTTGAAACCATAAATATAGCAGGTGAAAAACTTACTGAACAAGAATTGAGAAACGCCGTCTACTCGGGTTCTTGGGTAACGGATGCAAAAAAATATTTTTCCAAAAATGGTTGTGTTGCTTATAAGATAGGCAATAAATACCTTAATGGCACATGTAACCGGCAGGATTATTTGGAGACGGCTATCAAATGGATGAATAACAATAAGGTGGAATCTTATATGGCAAAACACCAACATGATACAAACGCAAACGAACTTTGGCTGTATTTCCAAAATGTTATTTCGTGGATAGATTTAACTTTTACCAAATATAGAAAGGAAATGAAAGGGGTTAATTGGGGAGAATTGTATAATAAATATGGCAAAGAAAAATACAATACCTCTGAGTTGGAGCAAAAAATATCAAAATTGATGGCAGACAGCGATGTAACCAATAAAAAGGGTATTTATTCTTATGTTTTGAATGGGGATGAAAAATATTTGAGTATTAGAATATTTGACGATAATATGAAAAGAGAAGTTTATGAGAAACAGCAAGGAATTTGTCCCGTATGCAAAGAACATTATGAAATAACAGAAATGGAAGCAGACCATATCACGCCTTGGCACCTCGGAGGCAGAACAATAGCCGAAAATTGCCAAATGCTTTGTAAGAACTGTAATCGTCGGAAAAGTGGCAAATAAAAAATATTTTTCTATCACTTTATAACTATGTAAAAGGGTAAAATATCAAATGATAGTCTTTTATTATTGACAAAAAGTCTTACTTTTTATGGCAAAAAAGGACGTTTTGTCTTTTTTCTTGTTTTGGTATTTTGTTTGCGTTATGCTATGCTGAAAGTTGTCTGGAAAGACAACGAAAGAAAAATAGTAATTAACATTAAAAAATAGGAGAATAAGATTATGTTACCATTAATGAGAAAAAATGACAATTGGATTCCAAGTGTGTTCAACGACTTTTTTGACACTGATTTTATGCCAAGATTAAATGCAACAGCACCAGCCATAAATGTTGTTGAGAACGACAAAGAATATAAGGTTGAGGTTGCAGCACCTGGTATGAGAAAAGAAGATTTTCAAATACACATCAATAATGAGGGTAATTTAAGTATAAAAATGGAAAGCAAAAAAGAAGACGAACAAAAGGAGAACAAAGGTCGCTATTTGAGAAGAGAATTTTCTTATTCCAAATTTGAGCAGACTCTTGTTTTGCCAGAAGACATAGACAAAGACAAGATTTCAGCCAAAGTAACAGACGGAGTGCTTAGAATAGTTTTGCCTAAAAACGAAACAAAGGTTGCCAACCCGTCAAGGCAGATTGCCATAGAGGAATAAGAGTTCTATATATCAAGAAAGTTAATAATGTTTATAAATAGTGTAACCACTTTGACTCACTCCGAGAGGGGTGAGTCTTTTTTTTGTATTTGCAACTACCGTTTTAAGAATAAATTAGTATTTGCCTGTTGCTATCTGTATCAAATAGTTAAGATGCATATACATGGCTTCCATATCCGATTCGTTGTTGGCGGGCAGGTAGGTCTTGGAATAATTAAAATACATACCATCCTTTGCTCCCATTCTGCCTGCTTCGTCTATGCAGGAATTGTTGTCAATGCAATTTATCCATACTTTTGGAGAGCCTATTGTGTGGTCTTTGGAAATGGTTACTTTGGTCAAATCTACAGAAATAACGGTCAAATTATCATCATTGTTTCCCCAATTGTAAGACAAAAAACCATCACCAGATAAAGTGAAGTTATAATAAAGATTGTCCCTTATAGATGTCTCTATTATGGTACAACTTTCTTTTATTTCTTGGGAGCAAACGTTGCCGGTAAGACCTAACAACAAAATAAAAAATACAAAAAATATCCTTTTCATTGTAAATAATTTTTGCAAAGTTATTAAAAAATATACATATCAAGGCTTTGCCTGTGACAAAATATTTTTTTTGAGAAAAAGTTGATTATGGTGTGATTTTTTTACTCTTTCTTCGTTAATTATAATAAACGAACTTGCGAAACAAAAGGCAAATGGAAGATTATACAATAGTAAGAAACAAGGAAGAACTTTTGGAGTATGTCAGGCAAAAAGAAAAATTTTTGTATGCCGTTTGTCTTACCTATACAAACAGAAGCAAAACAGAGATAGAGGATTTGTATCAAGAGATATTGTGTAGGGTTTTTGAAGGGTTTAAATCTTATAAAGAACAGGGCAAATTTTTTTCTTGGTTTTCCACCATAGTGATAAATACCGCTGTAACTTATTACAGATATGAGAAAAAGAGAATAAAACTTTTTAACAATATTAAAACTGAGGAGCAAACCGTTGCATACGACCCTTTGAATGAAAAAGATGAAAAAGAAAAATTTTATAAAGTTTTGGACACTTTGAGTTTGAAAGACAGGAATATAATGATACTTTATTTACAAGACTATTCAATAACGGAAATTGCTCAAATGACAAACAACAAATATACTAACGTAACTACTAAAATACATAGATTAAAGAAAGTTATAAAAAACATATACAATAAGTTAAATGTAATAATATAAAATTTATCTTATGTCAATTTGTAAAGAAAATTATAGTATGGACACGGAAAGATTAATTCAGATAGAAGAAAAAGTTTTTAATTCCAAGTGTCATAGCAAAATAAAAAGAAAACATAGGCTGATATGTGTATTTAAATTTTTTATCATGCTGTTGGCAATGTTGCTGTTGGGTGATATTGTTATAAACAGAAATTATTATGCAGAAGAGTTTGGTAATAGTATAATATTGGCAATGATATTTTTAATTTGTGTAATTATTTGGAATGTTGTATTTTTGCGAAAATTATATGATTTAAACAATATGCGTAAAACTTTGCACGCCACAGTAAAGACATGTAATTTTTTGGTTATAATGGAGACGGTGCAGATGATATTTGATTTAATAGTGTTTGTGGTGCTTTTGATAAATATGCAATGGACGGAGTTTTATGTGTGTTTGATGATATTTATAACTATTTTGGGGCTTGTGAGAGATTGGTCGGTACTGAGAATGATTAAGACTTTGTTTGTACAAATAATTAGAAAATAAAAGAAAATGAAAACAAAAGGTTTATTGATGAGTGTTTGTTGTTGCGTATGCTTGATTGTTGTGTGTGCTTGTGAAAACGACAAAGAAGAAAAAAAAGGAATTGGAGACCATGGAGAAGTGGAAAACCCTTATAATTCTGTGGGAGAGGAACACAATATTTGGTTGGATTCCGTTACTTTACACGTAAATAACTACGAGGAGCAGCACAATGTGGATTTATCCTATAATATACCTCTTTTGATAAATATTTGCTCCGATTATATGTATTCCAAAGGTTTTGATACATTGGGAGCAAATAAAAACACCAACAATGTTTTAACCAATATCTCAAATGCTTACAGACATATAATAGATACTTTGAATTTGCATACTTCAACAAAGAGTGAATTATATAGAATACTCAATTTCGTGATGGAAAAACAAGTTGATAATAAAGGTGTGGATGCTATGCTCGCCGTAATCAAAGATGAGGAGAGGAGAATTTTAAACAATCAATATTCCATACCTGACGATGAAAAAATTGTAGTTCTAAAAGCGACTTCCACACTCAAAGCCTCACTTTCCTATTGGGATGCTACTCAAATGGCAAGTAAAGAAAAAAGTACCGTAGTGGCTATCGCCGATGCCATAGGTGCTTTGGGAGGACACACAATGAGTGTACTTGCAAGTAAGGCTGCGGAAAAAAGATTAAAAAACTCTATAAACGTTACCATATCAGGTTCCATAAACAACGGCTTTGCTGTAAGGTACTAAAAATTTAACATATAATATTTTGATATTTAACAAAATAACATATAAAACCTATTGATAAAAACAAAGATTGATGGTCATTTGATGATTAAAAGCAAAATATTTGTAAATTTGTAGGCTGATTTAAACAAAATAAGATATTAATACATAGATTAATAATAAAAAAGTAATATACGATGAAGAAACTATTATTTATCATTATGTGCAGTGTGATTGTTGGGTGTTTGTATGCACAACCTTCACTTTTGGAACATGTTGATTTTGAATCGGGAATTCCTTCCAACTGGACGCTATCGGGTAATTCCGGCAATGGTATAGATACCTCGGTATATTCCTCTGGAGCAAAGGCTGTAAGGCTTCAACCCTCTTCCTCTGCAGACGTTATTTTAACCTCTCCTGTTTACAATATCACGGCAGGACGTAACGTTAGATTGGAATTTTCACACTTGCCTTTGATAGCCTCTATCAGTGGAGTGCAAGATGGAGTACAAGTGCAAGTAAAAACCAACTCCATGACTAATTGGGAAACCATGTCTTCCGGTGGCAATATAAACAATCCGGGAGATTTTGACAGAACCTACGGAGGTGGTGAAAAGAGTTTCTCAGGTAAGTTTAATTTTGTGTATTATTGGGAAAACCTATTCCCCGATGGTACAAACATAACTTATCAAAACATTATAGATTACTTGCATGACCCCACAAATTATTATTACGAAAGATTTGTATGGAAAAATGCTATATTCTACTTGAATAACTTTTTGACTTCAACAGATAATAGTTTCCAAATAAGATTTATTTTGCCAAAGAGAACAGGCAATTTGCCTTCGGGAACAATTGCAGTGGGATGGTTTCTTGATGATATAAGATTGTTTGAGTCAAATTTGGCAAATGAAGATATACGTGTACCTCAGATTTCTTCCAAAATTACTTATCCAGACCAATATATTTTTCCCAATTGCTCGGATATAGAGGTGTCTTTCAATCTTCAAGATAGAAACGGAAACTTGTCTTCCATAACAGATTCCATTTATTTGGAATATTATGTTGAAGGCAACCCTCAAATACATAGAGTACCTTTTACAAACGAGGCTTCCACCAAATATACTGCCTATATTCCATACGCGGGAGTGGATTCTGTTATCTGCTATCGTGCTGTTATAAATGACCATAAAAATAATAGGTTAACTTATCCTTTTACACACAATACTTATTTCAAATTCAAATCAGTAGTACCTTACTATGGTGATGCCACAATAAAACAAACAGGTACTTCCCAAGGAGAAATGGTTTTAAAGACAGGTTCTTCTGTTTGTAGAGCAAAATATCAAATGAGATATAAGGCACAAGAATTGTTGGATGCCGGTTTTGGTCCAGGTGTGCTTAAAGGTTTATCCATCAATGTAACACAAGCAGGAGCAGCAGGTTCTCTATTGCCAAATTTCAAATTAAGGATAGGACACGTTGCGCCAAATGCGACTTTAAGTAATTTCAACCCATACGTCAATGTTACTGAAGTGTACAGCAATACACAACTTTCTTTGCCGGGTTTGGGCTGGTATTATTTTCCGTTTTATGAGGACAATCCTTTTGTTTGGGATGGTGTTTCAGACATAATTATTACCTCATGTTTTGACTCTCCTACCATTGTTTCTTCATCAACAACAAAAATAGAATGTATTTCTGCAACCGGAAGCAGTACTTTAAAAACGGAATTGGGAACATCTTCCACGCAGGATGCTTGTATTACGGTTTGGGATGTAAACAACCCGACAATGTCTTTGAAACCCAATTTCAAATTTAACTTTGTAAATACTTGCTTTTTTGAGTATGATGCCGGTATAGACGTTGATTCTTTGCAAGGTTTGGCCAATGCCCGAACTTGCTCGGACACTATTACCAATATTGGCTTTGGTTTGGCAAATCAAAACTACCCTTTAAAAGTAAAACTTATCAATCAAGGTACTTCTGCTCTAACCTCAATTGTTGTTAGTTGGATGGTGGACAATGATGCTTCAACTTTGCAGACTTCTACTTGGACAGGCAATCTTGCTTCAGGTGGTAGTACTTGGTTTACGGCAACAAATAATTTTAACCTACCGGCCGGACAACACACTTTAAAGGTTTGGACTTCTATGAGTGATGATGAGACTATTGACTGGAATTTGAGGAATGATACGGCAACATTCAACATCATCATAAGTCAGGGACAAATGAGTGGAATTTATGCCATAGGCGGAGCGGTTGCAGGTGTGGATGCTTCAAGAACCTATGCTACTTTTGATGATGCTTTTATGATGCTTATCAATAGTGGAGTAACTGGAGCAGTAACCTTTAAGGTTAAAGCCTTGGATACTGTTTATAGTTCTCCTTTGGTCTTTCCGACTTGTGTGCCGGGAGTTAGTGCTACAAATACTATTACTTTTGAGAGTGCTGATTTGACCAACAGAACCAAATTTGCCACAACGGCTTTATCCGATTTGGGAGACGTGGTTGCAACCACACAACCTACTTTTTCTTTGGAAGGAGTAAAGCATTTTAGATTTAGAAATTTTGACATCAAACCTACGACTGCGACAACTCTTATAAATCTTTCCAATACCTCAGAGGATATAGTATTTTATGGGCTTAATTTTACAAATTTCAATTCAACCATTTCCTCTTATAACAATAGCACAACTGCTTCTTATATCAATGTAGGAGCCGCAAATAATATTGGTATTGATAGTTGTACATTCAATTTTATGCAGGCTTCTTCTCATCCGAGAGCTGTTTATGTAAAAGGTCTTTCGCCTGTAAATCCTAATAACGGAGTTAAAATAACCAGCTCAAATTTCTATTTGGGAACAAGAAATGTTATTTATTTGGAATACAATACCAACACTATTATCAAAGGAAACACTTTTGAAAATGGTTTTGAGGAATCGGAATATGAAAGTCTTTCCGAAGCAAATTATGTAACAGCAGCAATCAATACGGAGAAATTAAGATTTGAAGGAAATAAACTTGTTTTGAAAGGAATGAGTGCTTTGTCGCTTTCTAATGTAAATAATTCTCGAGTTGCTAATAATCTTATAAGTATATATAACTTTTCTCAACTTCCTATTGCTTCTTATTTGAGTTATGGTGTCAATTTGATTTCAGGCTCCAATGACACTCTTGTATACAACAATGTGTACGGCAAAAGCAACTATGCCAACAATAGAAGAGTTATAGGAATGAGCCTCGGTGCAGATGGACAAACAACAACGAACAACATTGTTAAAAACAATATGATGGTTAGCGATGGGCATGGTTATGCTATTTTGGTGAGACCTACCAACTCGGAAAATTCCACCTCAAGTTTTACTTTCTCTAACAATATGTACTACAAGACACTTGACTCTTCTTCGCCATTGCTGTCCTACAACGGAGCGACCAATACAACGAAGCAATCTTGGAAAACATATACAAGAGATACTCTTTCTTCCTACACAATAGACCCTGTTTTTGCAGATTGGAACGACCTTACTACTTCCGTTGTTTATCCTTGTATGAGGGGTGTTGCGATTAACAATATTTCTCAAGACTTTTATGGTAATCAACGTCCTACAGCAAACAATCCTTGTATAGGCGCAAGAGAATATCTTGCTCCACGTAGTAATATTCACGTATTGGCAACAGGTGTAACCTCAGGTAACTTTGATGGCAATAATTCTTATTCCTCTTGTTATTTTGCCAATGACAGTGTATTCATTACTTTCATTAATTTGAGTAACAATACCATCCAAAGCAATGAGGGTATATTTAAATATAAGGTAAACGATGGCACTCCTGTTTCTTTTACTTACAATGGAACAATAGAGCCGAACTCAACTTATACAATAGTTTTCCCTACTACATTTGATTTTTCAGCGACCAATGCTGATGTATATTATACTTTGACTGCATGGTCAGATGTTGTGGCTGATACGATAAATGACAATGATACAGCTGTAGCATATATTAACTCATTTGCACAATTGCCTGCTTTGGCCACTATGACGACAAATATCAATTACGGAGAAACAGCAACACTTTCCGTAACCTCTCAAGACAGTATATATTGGTATTATTCTGTTACAGATGATGAACCTTTCTTAAAATCTCAGACTTTCACCACTCAACCTCTTTACCATGACACTGCCTTTTATTTTTCTCGTAAGTCTGAAATACCTTTGGTTAAAATAACGGCTTTGCAATTTGTTTCCGCAACAGAAGGTCTTACCAACCCTATGCCAAGTTGGGCAACAAGCAACAATAACATTTATGAGATTTCCAATCTTGGTAGCGGTGCTTTGGATATGACGGGATATAAGTTTGCATACGTTAGACAAGTAAAACACGGTACACCTGCTACAAATGTAACTTTGTCAAACTCTATGACCAAAACTTATACTTTTCCTAACAATTTTATACTTCAACCTAATACTTCTATATGGTTGATAAATAAAACGGCACCTGCTGGCAATACAGATACGGATGTTTTGTATATGGGGTCAGCAACAAGTGTTATTGACACTAATGGGGCAGGATTTATTTTGAGAGATGCTTCAAATACAGTGATAGACGCTGTTTCCATAAACTATGCAAACTTTAACACAAACACGGGAGTTGCTTCTACCACTTGGTCGGGCTCTGTTGTAACACCTACAGTAACCGCTCAAGTTAATGGAACACACCCTACCACTCACGTTGCTGGTATTGTCAGAACAGATGCTAACAATCAAACTCCTTCTGCGTGGCAAAGTGCCAATGCAAGCAACCCTATGTCCATAGGTACTTACAATGATAATTTAACTCAACACAGAGCCAATGAATGCTACGGAGCAAAAACCACTTATAAGGTTATAATCAACGACCCTCCTGCCAAAGAGATTGTTTTGACAGATATACAAATTGCAAATAACAATCAAACAGAAGCATGTGCTTTGACCGATATTGCCTTTACCATAAGAATGTTGAATATGGGTAGCACAGCAACGACAGATTCTATTCCTTTGGTTGCGAGATTGTATGAAAATTCAGTTGTTATAGATTCTTTCACTGACTATTACACTCAATCACTTAGCACAGATACCGTATTATATACATTAAACCGCACATTTAATCTTGCTGCCACAGATAGCAACAGACATTTTACGGTTGAGATATTCTCAAATTTAGCGGCAGATACGGTAAATTACAATGATACTGTAAGAATAAACATAACTTCCTTGCAGACACCTGCCGTTCCTACGGTAACCTCCCCTGTAAATATCAATTATGCCCAAAGCGCAACTCTTACAGCACAGAGTACGGGCAATTTGATAGTTTGGTATGATGATGCAACCTCCAATGAACCTATTGCTTACGGAAGTTATACAACACCGCAATTATATTCTTCCAAAACTTATTATGCATCTGCCATGCAGAGGACAGATGATTACATCACGGTAGGAGCAGGCACTTCGCAGACAGGTACTTCGGCATCAACTAATGACCCGGGACCTTTCAATGGAAGAAAAAGCCATGTCAAAGAACAATATCTTTATAAAGCATCAGATTTGTTAAGTGCGGGGTTGGAGGCTGGAAATATAAACAGCATTGCTTTTAATATTTCAAGTGCAACAGCGGTTAATTTGCAAAACTATAATGTAAAAATAGGCACAACCTCAGTTGAATCGCTTTCTACTTGGCAAACAGGTTTGACAAACGTTTATAACAACACTATAACTTTAACCGCTACAGACACAGGTTGGTATGAGTTACCATTTACTACTCCGTATGTATGGGATGGAGAGTCAAACATTATTGTGGAAATATGTTTTGAAGCAACAACCAATACTGCTGTACGAACTTATTACGCCAATACATCTTCTTATAATTCTTCTATTGCTTATAGAGATAACACAAATAATGCTTGCACTTGGACGGGCAATCCTACTTCTACGGTTAAAAAACTGCCTAACATAAAATTCGGAGTAGATAAATTTGGTTGTGAAAGTGACAGAGTGCCTGTTAATGTTGAGGTTGCCAATGCTCCTAATTGCGAGGTTGCTTTGGTAAGATTTGTTTCACCTGCAACCAACACTCTTGAGTCCGGTCTGCAAACGCCTATAACCGTTTTGTTGAGAAATAATGGTACGGACTCCCTTCCATCTGCAACCATATCTTTATATAAGGATAACCAATCTACTCCTGTAGTATTTGAATGGAGGGGATTTCTTGATAGTGGCGACTCCGTAGAGGTTACTATAGATACTCTTACTTTTACTCCGGGCGCAACTACTCTTACAGCAGTGGTAAACAAAGATTGTGATACTATTTCTTCCAACGATACCATAACATTGCCTATAAGTATTTGTGTGGGTAATTCTGCGGGGACAACTACGTACACCATTGCTCATAATGGCGGAGATTATGCCTCTATATCCGATGCTTTAAACGCCTTGAGTGTTTCGGGAGTGTGCGGTCCTATAATATTTAATATAGATGCAACCTCGCCTTACAGTGAAAGTTTTACAATACCTTTTATAAATGGTATATCGGCTGATAGTTACGTAATTTTCCAAGGTACAGACACAGCAAACAAACCAATAATATATACGGATACTTTATCAACTCAATATTTTGCTCTTAATCAAGCAGAATACATTACCTTTAAAAATCTGGTATTTGCGACAAAAACAGCAACCTCTATTATGAGAATAGAGGATGCAACCAATATTACTTTTGAAGGAGTTGAGTTTTATTCTACAAACAATGCAAACACTCTTGTAAATCTAACGGGAGAAAACTCCGATATAAATTTTGTAAACAATATTTTTGCCAACGCTACAACTTTGATTACTTCAGATTTAACAACAGAGGCTTTTAATTCAAATATAAGTATCACTTCCTCTTTGTTCTCTGGATTTACAACAGCGATTGCTTTAAACTCAATAGATGATTTAAACATTGCTCAAAATACTTTCCGCTCTTATACTTCCAATGTTGTAGGAAAGGCCATTTCTTTGAGAAGGATTGGTGGTACAGATTCTCGTATTGAGGCAAATGATATCTACTTTAAGAATGCTACAAAAGTAAAAACAGGTATAGAAGTCAAAGCCTCTTATTTCTCTTCCGACAGTCCTTTGTTGGTGTTTAACAATGCTGTTTCTGTTGTTGGCAATGGTAGTAATAGCCTTAATTCATTGGGTATAGATATAGACTCGAGTTCCAATGTAAGTTTCTATTTCAACACTATAAACATGGCTTCAAGTAGCAACAGTCCTTCCTCTTACGCTATGAAAGTTGGTAAGGGGTCAAGCAGTATAATTGTTAGAAATAATAATTTTGACAACTCTGCCAAAGGATATGCTTTTTATGTTGAAAGAGCAACCAATGTTTCCATATCCAATAATAACAACTACGCAGTCAATGGAAATAGGTTTGCTTATTGGGCAACAAATATTGCGAACCTTGCCACATTGCAAACTACCAACGGTATGGATGGCAGTTCATTCGCAGAGGAGAATCCTTTTACCAACGATTCCATACTTTCGTTACTATACCCTACCTTAATAGCAAACGGAGGTATAACCATTGAAGGAATAACTACGGATATTAATGGTTATAGTCGTCCTATTTTACCGGGACCTACTATCGGTGCATACGAATTGGTACGTAACGACCACGATGCAGGTGTTATTTCCATAACGGAACCTCTTTCAACCACTGATTATGTAGAGGGTGACCAAATACCTGTAACTGTTACAATAAAAAACTTTGGTAACTATTCTCTTACCGAAATGAATTTGGTTGCCGTGCTTAAATATGACGAATTTGATGCTACACCTATTCAAACCATAACCGAAACTTACAGCGGTATGTTGACTTCTATGCAAGAGGCTACTTATACTTTCAATGGTACTTTTACAGCCGTACTTAACACTCCTGTTACCAAATCTCTTTATTTGGAAGTTTACTCTGTGGTTGATGGAGATGAATATTCTCTTAATGATACTTCTAAAACAGGAGTCAATGTAATACCGGCTTATAACTTACAAATGGTTAAAACCGATGCAATAACTGAAAGATGTAAGTTATTGAATCAACAAATTTCCGTCCAAATAAAGAATGTTGGAGAAAGGGCTATAAAATCTACAGATAACGTATTTATTTCTTATGAAGTAGAGGGAAGACCCGATATGACAGTAACAGAGCAATTGATTTTGCCATACTCATACGGCGGAATAAATTATGACTCTATACAGAAGAATGTTCAAATAGGTTATACGTTCAATCAAACTGTTAATCTTTATCCTTTGGGCAATAATGATACAACATGGAAAATCAGGGCATATATTTCTCTTAACGAAGACCATGTACAAACCAATGATACCTCGGCTTATATAACCGTAACTTCTCGTCGTTCGCCAAATCCTCCTATTGCCTTAAATGACACCATATTTTATGGCACAATAGGTCATCCTTCCGCTACTCAAGACGACCATTTGGCTATCAAGTGGTTTAAGGATTCAACACAGACCGAGCCTTTCTATACGGCAAATTATAACAACTCTCAGGCACGATACAATCCATACACCACTGCAGGTAGAACATTTGCCGATTCTACTTACTACGTGAGAGTAAACCTTTCAGGGTCTTATCCTTGTGAAAGTTTCTATACAGAGGTAAAAGTTGTGGTTAGAGACCGTCAACCTGTAGATATGGCAGCTTTGGATGTTACAGCACCACTGCATACGATTACCACCTCGTTTAATCAAGCAGGAGCTCAACTATCGCATGTAAATGAGGAAACCGCAACACAAAACGCAAGCGTATATATGGAAGAGGATACGGTTAAATTTAGAATAGTAAATTATGGCTTACAACCAGCCTCCAACTTCAATGTAACTTATTCCATAGCCACCTCTACAACAGCCGACCCTCTTTTGGTTACAGAAACCTGTACTCAAACAATTCAACCTGACCAAGTATTTACTTATGCCTTCAATACTCTTGCAGATCTTTCAGACCCGAGTAAAACTTATAGGATACGAGCATGGGTGGATATACCTAATGATGCAACTCATTTAAATGATACTTCTGACTATCGTTTGGTTAAACCTCTGAATGGCAACACTATTTATCCTACACCAACGGTAACCGATGCTTCTTCTTTGGATATTACACGAGTTCAGTTGTCAAATATAGATAACACCTCTGTTACAGACGATGATACCTATTCTAACTATACTCAAACAATTGAACCTGCCATATTGTTTAAGGGACAAACTGACACTCTTATAGTTGAGCATCAAAATGCGGCATCTATGGACTTTGGATTATATCATTCCGGTTGGTTAAAAGTTTGGATAGACTGGAATAGAAACGGTAGTTTTGAGGGTAATGATAGTGAGGTGTACTTTAATAATCATTATCCTAATTGGGAATGTGTTTATTCTGATACGGTTTATAAGGAATCTACCACAAATATTGTTCCTATCAAAGTACCGGCGGATGTAAAGGCAGGAAAAACTCGTATGCGTATCATTCTATCACAAGAAGACAACAAGCATGATTTTCTTGCAGGCAATACAAGTATGACAATAAACAAGGGAGAGATAGAGGATTATCTTTTGAATATTCTTCCTATGGAGGAAAATAACGCTCAATTGGTTAGATTTGTATCTCCATCTTCTACATTCCAAACAGCATCACAACAAAATGTAAGTGTCCGCTTGAAAAATGTAGGTACCAATACCATGACTTCGGCAGATATACATTGGTTTGTCAATGGACAAGAACAACAAGTTGTCAATTGGACTGGCAATTTGCAAACCTCCTCCACAGAGGATGTTAATTTGGGAAATGTTAATATTGATTATGGTACCACTGATTTATCGGCTTATGTGGTTTTAGCTGGAGATAATTTCCCTACCAATGACACCGTATCAACAACTTTGTTCAGATTTAGAACATACGAGATAACATACGAGGAGAATTTTGACGACCAAGTAGTTATAAATGACGATTTCTTCCCTTATGAAATCAATCCTAACAAACCGGAGAATTGCTGGCAATTTGGTATACCAGACGCAGATAGTAACACAAGAATAACAGAGGCTTATTCGCTTCCTTATTGTTGGAAAACCAATCTTACGGGTAAATATCCAAAAAATAATACAAGCATACTTTACTCTCCTGTTTTTGATATAGAACTTATCAAACCCGATACTCTTTCCTTTATGCTTTATAGGGCTATGGGTACGGGTGCAAGTATGACAGTAGAGTATTTGGATTATCAAGGACAGTGGCAGATTATAAGCGGTGATACTGTAGACGGAGTGCCTTATGGTTATAATTGGTATGGAAATATAAATGGTTTTAAAGGTAATTCTCAGGCATGGCAACGTGTGTCTTATTCTTTGGATCATTTGCTTACCAATATGGGAGTTACTGCTCAATTTAGGTTTAAATTTGTTTCGGGTGCAGCCAATCCTTCTGACGGAGTTGCCATAGATGATTTTCGTCTTGTCAAGGGAGTGAGAGAGCAAGATGCCGGAGTAACTTTTATTGAACTTGCACCTTCTCTATTGCCTAACTATGGACAAGTATTTTATCCTCGTGTAACCGTACATAACTATGGTAGAGGAATGATTTCTTCTTATAAAGTTTGTTATATGGCGGAGGATATGCATATACCGACCTGTGAGGACGTAAATTATGGCGAAAACGGAATACCTGCGGGCAGAGATACGGTTTATACTTTCCAAAGCGGCCATTATTTGGATGTAAATATGCCTGACCCATTCAATATTACCGCTTTCACACGTTTAAATCCTGTAGACCTTTATGCAGAAAATGATACCGCTTGGGCAAACATAGTTATAGGACCTTTGGAAAAAGATGCCGCTGTTATAGCCATAGAGCAACCTGTGGAGCAAATAGTTGCCAATGATGATGTGGAAATAGCAATACGTGTTCGCAACTATGGTTTGGAACCTATTACAGAACTTCCGGTTTCCTACATTATTACAGGTTCATCTCAGGTTAATGAGGTTATAACATTTAACCCTCCTTTGTATAATGGTGATGAATATATTTATCGTTTCAATCAGCGTTACCATTCTTCGTACGGCTCTGTTAATTTGCAAGTTTGGAGTAGTTTGGATGGAGATTACTACCACGACAACGATACATTATTCAAACGTTTACAAGGTAGTTCCTACACTCAAGACATAGAGGCAAGATATGTTACCATAGACGATAGAGATGCCTCAGAAATAGGCATACAACTTGCTTTCCTTAATCGTTCTTCCATAGGTTTAAACAACATTACTGTAGGCTATTATTACAATGGAGATAAGAATACAGCGGTAGAAGAAACCTATAGATTGGGCAATACTCTTCCTGCAGGAGAATATGGTTATCATTACTTTACTCAAAAACTGCCAAGAAATACTTACCAAAGTATATGTGCTTATGTTTCTGTCGCTAATGAAACCAATCTTTCCAATGATACCACTTGCACTCTTATGATAGGATATGCCGATGCTGCAGCAGACACCATCTTTATAGAAGAAACATCGGCAGAGGATTGTCTTGTTCAACTTGTAGGATACAACAATGGAACACTTGGAGGTAATAACATGGTTAGGGCAAGTTTGGTTGTCAATGGTGATTGGTCTAATGTTATTACTCAAACATTCCGTTGGGCATACGACGAACCAAATCCGAAATTAAAAGAGTATATGACATTCTCTTACAGAATACCAAAGTCTGAAAATGGAGAATATGATGTTGTAGCATGGATAGATTATCCGGGTGATTTCCATCCTTGGAATGATACTACAAAAATCTATAAGGTTCAAACTTATGTAGGCTTGGAAGATATTCCAACACAGGTTTCAAATTTTGTTTTGGAACAAAATATCCCTAACCCATACGATGTAACAACTTCCATTGGTTTTACTCTTCCAACAGCAGGTAAAGTAAAATTGTATGTAAGCAATACTTTGGGTCAAGTTATTTATAGCCACGAGGCTCAATATTCTGTAGGACATCACACTATAGATTTTGATGCGGAAAACTTGCCTGAAGGTGTTTATTATTACACAATGGAATATAAGGGCGAAAAACAAGTCAAAAAGATGATAATAACGAGATAATGTAAAATTTTCATTTCCAAAGAGGGCGAGTTTAATAAAAAAAACTTGCCCTCTTTTTATTACTAATAAAAGATAATGAGTTAAAATTATTCTGCTATTTTGACCATTACACCTATTTTTTTAATAAAGGCTACTCTATTTTTTATAATGTTTGGCAAAAAAAAATCACTTTTTATTTGGTAGGTGTTTTATTTTTTTATACCTTCGCAAGTGAAAAAAGTTTTAAATAAAAAATATTTGTATGAAACAACATATTACATTATCAGAAATATCTCACAAATATGCCTCCGAGCATATATATTTATTGGGTAAAAATAATTTCAGTTTATAGCCTATCAGGTGGTCGTTGCTACAATTGATATATTGTCTTTGACTTGCTTTTTGTAGACTTTATTTCTCCACCTGATAGGCGTGCAGTCTGTTTGTTTTTCTGTAATTAAGAAATATAAGTAAAGACAATAAGAATTAGGTATAACTAAAATTAAATAATAAGATGAAGAATATTAAATATTTATTTGCTATAATTATAGCAATGGTTGGGATAGGCTTTATTGCCTGCAATGACAATAATAATGATTCTAAATCAAAAAACTTACAAACGAAATTATCACCGGTTTCAAATAGAGAAAAAGGTGAAATGGTCGTATCATATACAGATACCTATAAAAATAATAATGTTTTTAGGTTTCATGATATGAATGATGTCTTTAATTGGAGTGTTGCTAAGGAAGATAAAATTATTTTTAACGAAGATGTTATTTTTGAAGAGAATTATTTCCCTTCAATGACTATTGATTACGACTCTATTGAAAATAATTTTTCTGTACATATGGAAGATGGCAATAAAGTAATACTTTCTAACTTTAGAGATACGGATAAAAATGCTGTAAGTTTTGATGTAATAGGGGAACAGGGAACAACTCCAACAATAATACAATATGATTCCTTAGATTCAAAAGCATTATTCTTTTATCTTTTAAATTATAATGGATTTAAGAAAAAAGGAGATAATATTAAAAAAGTTGGGCCAATTGTTATTATTTTAATAGACGTAGGAATAGCATTAACCACAATAGCAGCGTCTTGTTTGTTGCAACAGCGAACCGAAATAAATAGATGCAAAGCAAAAGGTCTTTGTGCAAAAATAATATTTCCTTGTGGTGCTGAATGTTATGAATGTAAACCAAAAACAAATAAATAGGAGGAAATCTTATGACAACAAAAAAACATTTATGGTTAAAAATACAATTACTTATAAGTATTAATATCTTAGTATTATTAATTGTATTCGTTATAGCGCAACATTTTTTGATTCCTTATACTACAGAAAAATATAATGAATGTATTAGTAAAGGAGGAACTCCGAGTGGATTTTTCTTTGTAAGCTGTAACGAAGATAAAAATTAGTATCATTTTATGGAAGTACGCATTTTTAAGGCATACTTCCATTTTAAAAATTGTTTAGTTATGAAAAAGATATTAGGACAAGTTTTTATTATAATTTTTTTTATTTACAACATCTTCTTGCACAAAAGCTCAAGAAAAAGAATTGCAAATGCAAGAAGAATTGGTGTTTAATACGGGATATTATGTACAACCATGGCATAGGGGTAGTTTTTACGATAAAGACAGTAATTTGTTTTTTTACTTTTCGGAGCCTGTTTCCCATAAGGAGATACAAGTGTTTAATAGAGCAACAATTAGTCAAGAAAATTTCTTTAAAACATATTGATTATTTGTACTTGGCAAGAATGATAAAAATGCCTTCTATGAATTCTATTATAATTGGAATAGCATAACCTTTGCAATTGATTTACGTTTTGGACTCTAACGCAAATATTCTATACAAACATGATTTTCCGTTATCTACTACAAAAGAAGACGGTGATGAATATAATTACAATGAAGCATTAGCCTATGATAATATAGATAATAATCACAAATATCGTATGATAACGGCAGAACAATTTGTATATTCTTTAAAAAAATTCATAATGAAATGTCAATTTTTTCACGTATGAGGATAGATTCTGCCTCTCATACTATAGAAGAGTTTGGTAACTATAATAATAAAATATATAAATATGAAACTTCGTATAGGCTTGATTTTCAATACTGCAAAGTAGAAAACAATAAACTATTTCACTTTACCTCTTATACCAATAAGGTGGCAATAACCGATTTAAATAATCTCGATAGTGTGAAAATAGTTTCTATATATAGCAAATATACCCCTATTGGATTAGAATATTTTAGAATTACTGAAAAACGGATGTATATAATGAGATTTATGTTAATGGTGTAGATATAATGTATGATAATAGTTTATTTAAATTGGGTAGAGTTTTTGATGCTCTTTGGGATAAGTATAGGCAGATGTATTACTTTTTTATAAAAACAAAATACATTGATAGAAAGATGAGTGATTATGGTTGGATGATACAAACATTTGATAAGGATTTCAACTTTATAAGAGAAACCAAAATAAGAAGGGATAGGGTATTTGTGCTTAAAAATAATATGGTTTTGAAAGAAGGAATTTTATTAAACTGTGATGGAATAAAAAAAGAAAACGGTTATGCAGAAGTTTATAGAATATATAATATTGATTTTTAGTGTAATGGTATTGTTATTATCTTGTTCTACTACCAAGACACAAGATGAGTTGATAATGGAGTATGTTCATAAGAATTTTAAGGATATGGACAATAGGAAAGAAAATTGCGTATTTATCATTGGGAGCAACGGTTGTCTTTCTTGCAATATAGGAATGTCAAACATTGCCACACAATTTTTGGATAGGCAAGACACATATTTTATTATCGGGGCAAAAGAGAGTATAGTTGATATATTTCCTTATTGGGAAGCAAAAAATCAAAAACAAATAGTTTACGATACTGCAAATTATTTCAGTACTAATAATTTGACTTCGTCATACACAATATTTATAATCAACAATAAGTATGGACACCATACTTGATGCAGACGGCAGAACATTCTTTGCAAACAGAGATTACATCATCAACAGACTAACAAATAAGAAATAAAGTTAATACAATACCTTTGAAAAAATAGGTAAAATCAGTGTTTTGTTGTAAAAAAAACTATACCTTTGCAAATAAAAAATGGAAGAGATAAACGAAATACAAGAAACAATAAAACTTACGCCAAGTTTAAAATCCGAAATTCTTTCCATTCTGAAGTATGGAAAAATTATTGCCATTGTTGGTTTTGTTTCGGCTTTTTGTATGCTAATGATGGCTATAAGTACATTGATAGCAAGCAATTCGGCTTTATCTGAATTTGAAGATATGCAACTTACTGATAGTGTAGGTAGTTTTGTCGGTATATTCTCTGCCGTTTTTATGTTTGTGATGAGTGTGGTGGTTTGTTGGCTTTGCAGTTTGATTTTTATCGGTTGCAAAAAATTAAACTCTGCCATTACCTCAAATATACAAGAAAATTATATTGACGGTATGCACAAGATTAAAATATTCGTGCAGGTATCTGCGGTACTTTCCATTGTGGGAGTATTTTTTTCTTTTGTTTCAACGATGATTACTTTTATAACGATTTTATAAACAAAAAAAATAAAATATGGAACTTAGAAATCTTTTGCTTATAAGCAATTCAACAAATGCGGGTGAGAAGTATTTGGATTGGTGTAAAGAAATGATTGCCAACTTTTGTAGAGACAACAATATCAAAAGGGTTTTGTTTATACCATACGCTGGGTTTGCTCAAGGGTATGATAATTATGAGAATAAGGTTGCCCAAGTGTACAAGACTTTTGGAGTAGAGGTTTATTCAATACATCATTCCAATGAGCCAATAAAAGAAGTAATGCAAGCCGAGTGTGTCGCAGTTGGTGGAGGTAATACTTTTTATCTTGTTAAACAAATGCAAGAACAAGGTATAATGAAAGCCATAAGGGAAAGAGCCTTAAATGGTATGCCTTACATGGGCTGGTCAGCAGGTAGCAATGTTGCAGGACTTTCTTTGAAAACAACCAATGATATGCCAATTGTAGAACCGGAAAGTTTTGAGACTATGGGCTTGGTTCCTTTTCAAATAAATCCTCATTATACCGATTTTGTTGACCCTAAACATGGAGGCGAAACGAGGGATGACCGTATTAATGAATTTATCGCCGCCAACCCTACCACATACGTTGCAGCCATAAGAGAGGCAACTGCTTTGCATTTGAACAAGGGAAAATTATCACTTATAGGCAGAGATAATAAAATGAAAGTTTTCCACTTCGGTAAACAAACACAAGAATACTCTTTGAAAGATGATATAAACTTTTTGATATAAAAATATCATAATTACGAATAGGGTTAAAGTTATTTAAGGAGTATAGTTTAAAATAAATTTCAGGCATAGGTTATAAAACTTATGCCTGAAATTTTTAAATACAAATTAAAGTTACATTTATTGAAAGAAAGACATCCGTTGCTCCCTATGATAAACACACAATTTTCTTTTTTCTTGTCCATATCCTTAAAATTCTTATGAACATACTCCATTATCAACTTATCTTGTGTCTTGGTAGTAGAACAAGATAATAACAATACCATTACACTAAAAATCAATATTATATATTCTATAAACTTCTGCATAACCGTTTTCTTTTTTTATTCCATCACAGTTTAATAAAATTCCTTCTTTCAAAACCATATTATTTTTAAGCACAAATGCCCTATCCCTTCTTATTTTGGTTTCTCTTATAAAGTTGAAATCCTAAATAAAAACACCTACCAAATATTTTCAAAGAAATATTTGATTTATTAAATAAAAATATTATTTCTACTTATTCTATTGCTTGACTAAAGAGGTAAAAGTAAAGCCTCGTTGCTCAAAATTTTTGAATTGGTCATAACTACTCGCGGCAGGAGAAAGCAACACACTACTACCCTTTTTTGCCTTTTGCTTTGCCCAATTCACTATTTTTTGCCAATCGTTGCTTATAATACAATCAAAATCTTTGTTTTCTCCGCTTATTATTTGAAACATACGCTCTCCGGCTTTGCCAACAAAAGCAATATGCTTTATATTATAGTCTTTAACTATATTTTTTAAAGGCGAGTAATCTATTCCTCTATCCATACCTCCAAGTATCAAAACAGATACATTTCCCAAAGAATTCAGAGCCGCCAATGTGGCTTGGGGGATAGTGGAAATACTGTCGTTATAATAATCCACCCCCTCTATATTTGCAACAAATTGCAACCTATGTTCCAACCCCTTGAAATTTACGGCTGTATCTACGGCTTTTTGCAAAGAAAATTTGCCCAATGCGTCCACAACTTTTAAAGAAGCAAGTATATTCAATTTATTGTGTTCTCCCTTTAAATACTTGGGAGCAGGATATATATAATCAACAAGAGAAAACCTTTTCAAATGACCGCAAAGAGAGTTTTTTTCAATGTATATTTTAATTTCCTCATCCTCGCCATTGTAAATAAAATAATCGTCTTTAGTTCCATATTTACAAAGATTTAGTTTGGTTTGTTTATAATCTTCATACGATAAATAATGGTCAAGGTGTTCCTCGTATATGTTTAACAATACCGAAATAAAAGGCGAACAGGTTATATGCTCTAATTGATGACAAGAAAGTTCCAAAACTATTATTGTATTTTCTTTTATTTGGTCAAATATATCAAAAAAAGGAATTCCTATATTACCGGCAAGTATTACATCTGTTGTTTGGTCTTTCAGTATTTGATACGTTAAGGTGGAGGTAGTGCTTTTCCCTTTTGTACCACTTATACCAACGGACTGCCTATGAAACAAACGAAGAAAATAATCACACTGGTTGGTAAGTTTGTTTTTGTCTATATCACTTAAATCTTTGGTGGCTATGCCCGGAGTTAAAAAAATAATATCGCTTTGCCTGTCTATTTCTTTATAATCTTGCACCAAACAATAACAAATATTGTTTTTTTGCCTATAAGGTTGCAAAGTTTGAATATTTTTATCAAAAAGAATAAGTGTTTTTTGTGGCATCAACTCACGCAAGAGATTGTAAGTACTCTTTCCCTCACGTCCCATGCCCATAATAGCAATTCGTTTATTATGAAGCATTTTTATAAGTTGAGCCTTTTTTGTTGTAACAAAAACATTATCAAAAATATTTTGCAAATCATTTGGCAAATTATGTTCGTTGCTTATTTGCTCCAAAGTATAATCCAAATTCTTGTTTATATAACTTTGAGCCGTCTTGCTTTTTGTCCAATAGTCCAAAAGACAGGGTTTAGCATTGTCCCCAAAAGTTTTATTTGTCATTGCAAGGGCAATATTTACCTCTTCCACCGTTCCCACACATTCAAATGGTTTTACTTTTTCCTCGCCAATGAGTTCTTTAAATTCTTTCAGAAGCGACTCATCTTCAAGCATATTTTTGCCAAAAATATTATTTAATTCCTCCTGCTTAATAAAAGGAGAAAGTATAATATAAGCAAAAAGACATTTAGGACAATGCCCGCACCAAATATCTTGCTTACTACCAACATTACAAGACTTGAAAACATCCTTATAGTCCAAAAAAGAAAATATCTTTGCTATTCTAAGTTCTGATATTGGACGCAAAAGAGAAAAATATTCAAACTCATCTCCTATAAAAGTCTTGTAATAATTTCTAAAATCATTTTCAAATTCAAAACTCTTACTATATTGATGGTTAATTTCAGAATCTTGCACCGTACTTTCATTTGCCGAGTTTTCATTACTCAAAGCAATATATTTCTTATTTGTCAAAGCGGAAGCAAACAAGCAAGAAAAAGCCAACATGGCTGAAAAAGGAGTATGACCGTTAAGAAAACCCTTGCTGTTAAGGTCTAATAAAATAGGGTCTATCGTTCTTTTTATGGTAAAAGTACTTTCTATAGAAAAACCACCTCGCTCTATACACTCCTTTGTTGCACCTCTTGGATTGATTATCAAAGGAGTAATATTTTTTCCTCTGCCTCTCAATAGCTCCAAAGAGCAAACACTGTCTTTGCCTCCGCCAATGGGAACAAGGTATTCCTCATTTAAGATAAATTTTTGTTTCTTGTATTCTTTACCAATGCAAGAAAATTCAAACAAAGGTTGATTAAAGTCCTTCAAACCGTTCAAATACAAAAATTCTCCCAAACCTTTTTTGTACAATTTTTTCCAAAACTGCTCTTGCTCTGAGGTCAGAGAGCCACATTTTATTTGAATACAAGGACTGCAAAACGCTTTCCAATAAGAAAGCAATTCTATCATACCAAGATTAAAAGCAAGCAAAGATTTTTTTTCCTCATCCAAAGTATCACTATAAAAATTTTTACCCTCAAACAATTGATAAGGAGAAAATCTATACTTACCACAAGAAAAAAAGAATTGGACTTTTATTGCATTGTTTTCGTTGCTTATTGTAAAATTGTCAAAGCAAAACAAAGGAAATTCTTTTCTCAACTCTATAAATTTTTGCCTATTATCTTGATATTCCGTCATTGTACCAAAAATTTTTATTTATCAAAAAGCATCAAGCCTCTTTTTCAAAATAGAGTTTGTAGTATTTAAGCCCCTTTTCCATATCTTCTCCTACTTCTACTCTATCTCTTTTGCCATGTATGTATATGGTAAAATTTTTGTCCAATTTTATCACACTTCTAAGGTAACGACTGTTTTTTTTCAAAGCCTCTTCGTTTACTATAAAATTATCTCCAAAATCCATTTCATACTCCTTTTCATACTGAGTCTTATAGGCTTTGAATTTATCTTGCAAGTCCTCGTTTTCCATTACTTTTTCGGAAAAGATATCAGTATCAAAATTCTTATTTTCCTTGAAAAAAGCCGAGCTCCTGTTTAGTATTTCCGCTTGGTCGGCTTTGGTCATTTCATACTCTTGTGGAAGATATTCTGTTACAAAGTTTTTGCAAAGGCTAAGCATATTTTCTGTTTGAAAATATGAGTCTTGTCTTTGTCTCAAAGACAAAAAATCATCTATCCAATAAACAGCCTCATTTCCTCTTGACGTACTATCCACCACTGCAACCACATAACCATTATCTCTATCTTTGTTAAAAACTATACAGCCTTTGTCCAATTTATTGATATTTATTCCATTATCCTGCTCTATATCAAAATTATCCCCTTGAGGAAAAACTTTTAAATAAGTTTCCTTTGTCTCACTCTTGAAAATACCTACGGCATCCACGATTTCTCCATCCAAATAACATTGTTTCATATATGTGATATAGAGTTCTCCGCTTTTAATATTTGGGTGTACGGACACGTCATAAAGATGATTGGCTATGTTGCAACTCTCTTCATAAAGATTTGTTTTTGCATCGTCAAAGATATTGCTCACAGCGTTGTACATACCATTAAAACCGACATCACTATCATTGGTAAAGACATAGTATTGACTACCTTTAAAAGGAGAGGTAAAATATTTCAAAAGCAAAGAAGATATATCACTGTTAAGCACGTATGGAGCAGACGAAAGAGTAAGTTGTTCTCCATTTGCTTTGTTGCCTACTTTATGCAATACCAAACGTTCCAAGGTTGCATCCTCACATGTCATCATAATCTTAACAAAAATTTTTATTGGTTCTTATATTTATTGGATGTGGTTTTTTGAGGTTTTTCTTCTTTTTCTATGGCAGAAAGTATCACAACTATTTCTCCTTTGAATTGGGTATTTTGATATTTTTCCGACAATTCTTTAAGGGTGCCTCTTATGTGTTGTTCAAACTTTTTGCTGATTTCTCTACTTATACAAACTTTTCTTTCTTCACCAAAGGTTGATTTAAGTTCTTGCAAAAGTTTGCCTACCCTATAAGGAGATTCATAAAAAATTATTGTGCGTTTTTCGTCTTTGAGTTCATTTAATCTACTCTGCCTGCCTTTCTTGTGAGGAAGAAAGCCCTCAAAACAAAATCTTTCACAAGGAAAGCCCGAGTCTATCAAAGCAGGCACAAAAGCCGTTGCTCCCGGCAAACACTCCACTCCTACCTCCTCCTTAACACAGGCTCTTACGAGCAAAAATCCCGGGTCTGAAATTCCCGGCGTACCTGCATCGGTTATAAGGGCAATACTCTCACCTGATTTCAATTTTTGAATTATTTGTTCAATACTTTCATGTTCATTAAACAAATGATGAGACTGCAAAGGAGTATTGATTTCATAGTGTTTTAACAATGGCAAAGAAGTTCTTGTATCTTCGGCAAGAATCAAAGATACCTCTTTTAGCACTCTGACAGCCCTAAAAGTAAAATCCTCCAAATTGCCCACAGGAGTAGGTACAAGATACAACATAAATCTATAATCTAAAAAAAGACAAGTCCATAAATTATTGCGGACTAATATTTTTTGATAATATCAATCCGCAATGGAATTTTTTTGTTATATTTTATTCTTGTGCCGCAACAAGTTCCTCTGTCATTTCAAGATTATGATATACTGCCTGTACATCATCATCTTCTTCCAAAGTGTCCACAAGTTTCAAAACTTTCAATCCTTGCTCTACAGGAATTTCTTGAGTATTGTTTGGAATACGTTGCAATTCTGCACTTTCCGCCTCTATACCGGCCTTTTCCAAAGCGGAGTTCATATTTGAAAAGTCCTCCATCTTTGTATAAACAGTAAAGTATTCCTCATCTTGCTCTATATCCTCTGCACCTGCGTCTATCAATTGCATTTCAAGTTCCTCAGGGTCTCTATCTCCTATTTTTATTTGAAATACGCCCTTTCGCTCAAACAAGAAAGACAACGAACCATTGGTACCCAAACTACCGCCCAATTTATTGAAAATACTACGAACAGAAGCGACCGTTCTATTATTGTTATCTGTCAAACACTCAACAAATATAGCAATACCATGAGGAGCATATCCCTCAAAAGTAATTTCTTGCAAAGCGGCTGTTGATTTATCACTTGCTTTGCTTATGGCACGTTGAAGAGTATCCTTCGGCATATTTGCACCCTTAGCATTTTGAACAGCCAAACGCAAACGAGCATTAGACTCCGGGTCTGGTCCTCCCTCCTTAACAGCAACAGTAATATCCTTTAATATCTTGGAAAATATCTTTGAACGTTTTGCATCCAAAGCACCTTTTTTTCTCTTAATGGTAGACCATTTATTGTGTCCTGACATAGTAAAATTATTTTTATTGTTTATAAAATTATTTAAATCTTTTAGGCTCTGAAACCTATTATTTCTCTCACTTCTTTTATTGTTTTTTCCGCACTCTTTCGTGCCTTTTGCTCACCCAAAGCCATGACCTCGTTAAGATAACTTTCATTTGAAGAAAATTCCTTGATTCTCTCTCTTATAGGAGTCAGAAAAGCATTCATATCTTCAAAAAGTTGTTTTTTCATATCTCCATAGCGTATGGTGCAATCATTGTAAGCCTGTTCAAAATATTGTATGGTTTCTTTCTTGCTTACCGAACCCATCAAAGCAAACAAATTCTGTATTTCTACGGGCTTTTCTTGATTTTTTGTTGTAGGACCTGCGTCGGTCTTTGCTTTCATTATCTTTTTTTTCAATACAGAGGGTTCATCCGTCAAATAAATTGTGGCTTGTTCTCCGTATGATTTACTCATTTTTCCATTGCCATCCAAGGAAGGTATTTTAATAAGATTTTCGCCAAAGTTAAAAGCCTCTGGCATAGGAAAATAATCCACTTTATACATATTGTTGAATCTCTGAGCAAAATCTCTCGTCAATTCAAGGTGTTGCTGTTGGTCTTTGCCAACAGGCACTTTGGTTGCTTTGTGCAATAATATATCGGCAGCCATAAGAGTGGGATAAGTCAAAAGTCCTGCATTGACATTGTTTGGATTTTGCCTTACTTTTTCTTTAAATGCCGAAACTCTCTGCAACTCACCTACATAAACAAGCATATTAAGATACATATATAACTCTGCTACTTGTGGCACGCTGCTTTGAACATATATAGTGGCTTTTTGAGGGTCTAATCCACAAGCAAGGTATTGAGAAAGTATTGTTTTAACATTTTTTTGCAAATCCTCAGGGTGTGGGTGAGTAGTCAATAGATGGTAATCCGCTATAAAAAAATAACATTCCTCCGTTTCTTGTAATGCTATATAATTCTTCAAGGCTCCAAAATAACTGCCCAAATGCAAATTGCCCGTTGGACGCATTCCACTAAGTACTATCTCCATTTCTATCTTAATATTTTTACTTTTTTATCTTGCAAAGTTAATATTTTTTTTGATATTCATTTCTTTTCTATTAAGTTATTATGAGTTTGCATAAACAACATAGGCTCGTCCGTAGTGTGAGATACGTTTAATTGTTATTTTTATATTGAGTTGGTGGAGTTTTGATATTTTTTGTAAATTTGCACTTTAAAAAAATATTCTGCCACTATGGAGGAAATAATAAGCAAACATATAGACAAAATAAAGCAAATCTCTTCCGCTACAAAAGAAGAGTTGGAAAATCTTAGAATAGAATACCTTGGGAAAAAAGGTGTTATGAATGATTTATTTGCAAAGTTTAAAGAGGTTGCACCTGAGGAAAGGAAAAAAATAGGTATAAAACTCAATGAGTTAAAACAAACCGCTCAAGCCAAAATTGATGAATTAAAGGAGAAAGCCGAGGAAAAAGCCGAAGAAATGAAACCTTGCGAGGACTTTACCAAGCCTTTGGAAAGCGTTGCTTTGGGTTCTATTCATCCGCTTACTTTGGTTAGAAAAGAAATTGTTGATATTTTTTCCCGCATAGGTTACACCGTGCAAGAGGGACCGGAGATAGAAGACGATTGGCATGTGTTTTCTGCTCTAAACTTTCCGCCTGAGCATCCTGCAAGAGATATGCAAGATACTTTTTTTGTAGAAAACGGCAGGGCAGACGGTAATGACGTATTGTTGAGAACGCATACTTCATCTGTGCAGGTCAGAACAATGGAAAAAATGAAACCTCCTATTCGTATCATTGCTCCGGGCAGAGTGTTTAGAAACGAAGCAATATCGGCAAGAGCACATTGTATTTTTCACCAAGTAGAAGGTTTGTATATAGACAAAGGTGTTTCGTTTGCGGATTTGAAACAGAATCTTCTCTATTTTGTAAAAGAAATGTTTGGTGAAAATACCAAAATACGTTTGCGTCCGTCTTATTTTCCTTTTACAGAGCCAAGTGCAGAGATGGATATATCTTGCACCATTTGTGGTGGAGAGGGATGCAATATTTGTAAACATACGGGGTGGTTGGAAATAATGGGTTGTGGTATGGTTGACCCCAATGTTTTGGAAGCCTCCGGTATAGATAGCAAAGTATATTCCGGTTTTGCCTTTGGTATGGGAATAGAGAGAATTGCTATGTTGAAATATGATGTTAAGGACTTGCGTCAATACTTTGAAAATGATATTAGATTTTTAAATCAATTTTCTTGTGCATTCTAAATTATTATAGAACGCCATTTGTAAAAATTGTCTAATCTGAACTTCTGTATTTCAGATTAGACAATTTTGGTATATACAATTAAAGGTCAATAATATCAGCAAGATTATAAAACAAACTTTCATTGTTTTTGTATTAAGAGTTTTGTATTTGCAATAAGTAACAACACCAACCAATAATACAAAAAACATATAAAACATTGGCGGAAACATATACAAACACTCCTTTATCTCACCTTTGAACAATGAGATTAACGAGCGTTGAAAACCGCACATAGGACAACTTATACTAAAAAAATTATGGTATATACAAGGCAACATATCGCAATTAAAAGCGACCTATGATAAAAAATAATTTAGTAACTACTTGATGCTCCCAAAATTCCTACAATACCTAAAAAGGAACCTACAAAAATACAATACAATAATCCTATTCCTCCTAAAACAACGCCTATTATGGATAAAATCATTCCTGCTTTAAGCATACCGTCCCCTTTGTACAAAGAAGGGTTTGCGTTATACATTTTCTTGCCCTTATTGGCGTACACTAAGCCTACTATACCGCAAGCCAAACCTATTATAGCACAGCCCAACACCACAGAACAAATTCCCAATACCAATGATACTACGGAATAAGGTGCTGAATCTTGCGGAGTTTGTGTATTTTGTATTTCTTCCATCTCTTATAGTGTTTGAATTTAGCCGTCAAACTATCGGTTTTAAATATATGTTAAACAAAAATCTAATGCAAAGGTAGTTATTTATGTGTAACTGACAATTTTTTTGTTTCATAAATTAAAATGTTTTAATAAATTAGTCTAACTTTGCATTCCGTAAAATGATAGAGGAAAAGAGTATTTATTCTATCGCTGCAAAGAACTGTTCTTTGAAGAGGAAAGTCCGGGCAACACAGAGCGGCATACTGCCTAACAGACAGGCACAAAATAAAAAAGTTTGACAACGGTTTGTTTTGTGACAGAGAGTGCAACAGAAAATAACCGCCGTATTTTTTTTGCGGTAAGGGTGAAAAATCGGGGTAAGAACCCGTAGGGAAGGTTAGTGATAATCTTTTTGTGCAAACCTTATGCGTTGAAAGTCCAAATATATCAACATTATAAATGCTTGCTCGGCATTGTTGAGGGGTAGGACGATGGAGTCTTTTTGCAAAAAAAGACCTAGATTAATGATAGAACTTTGACAGAACCCGGCTTACAAATACTCTTTTCTTTATTATTTAAAACAAAATTGTGTGTTTAGTTTTGAACAATAAAAACTATTCTGAAACAAAAATATATTGGGAAAAAGTGCGTTATAAGAGCGAGTATTAAAAACCTTAGAAATATAAACATTATGCTTACAGTAAAAATTTGTGTAGGAAATCATTGCTATCTTGCGGCAGGCAGCCAATTGGCTTTGTGGAAAAATCAAATTCCACAACACCTAAAGGAAAAGGTAACAATATTAAATGTATCTTGTTTGGGATGCCATGAAACAGAAGCCCAACCACCATACGCAAAAGTAGGAGATGTTGTCATAGAAAAGGCAACGATAGAAAAAGTTTTGGAAGAAATAGAAAGACAATTGTTTTAGCATAAAAAAACTAAATAAATAACAAAGTAAAAACATCAAACTGTAATGGCAGCATATAATAATGTAGTAGAGATACGTAGGTATATACTTCAAATGTTGGCTAAAATGATATATGACGGCAATGTGGAAGAAAAAATTGACCGTCTGCCTTTTGACATGTATACAAAAAAAACGGAGCATACCCGTTGTTGTATTCATAAGGCAAGAGCCGAAGCCAAGTACAAAACAATGGCTATTTTGGGCTTTAATACTGACGATGAAAAAGATGAATTTGACAACCTTTCTCATTATGTCAGAATAAAAAAACAAATGGAAAACAATACTGAGGTTATGCTTACGGTGGTTGATGAGGCTTGCTCTTCTTGTGTCAAGGCTTCGTATATAGTAACCAACCTTTGTCGTTCTTGTATAGCACACCCTTGTACGTATGCGTGCAAAAAACAAGCAATAACCAAACACGAGAACTCACAAGCACACATTGACCCGACCAAGTGTATCAATTGCGGTTTGTGTATGCAGGCTTGTCCTTATCATGCTATAATTTTTCAACCCGTTCCTTGTGAAGAGGCTTGTCCTGTGGGCGCAATATCAAAGAGAGAGAACGGAGTGGAGCATATTGACCCCGAGAAATGTATTTATTGTGGCAAATGTATGGTGGCTTGTCCGTTTGGAGCCATTTTTGAAAAGAGTTTTATGTTTGAGATAATTAATGCCATAAAGCAAGGCAAGGAGGTTATTGCAATGGTTGCACCTTCTTTGGGCGGGCAATTTAATCAACCATACGGCAAAGTGTTGACTGCAATAAAGAAATTGGGCTTTAGTGATGTTGTTGAGGTGGCAAAAGGTGCAAATATGACCACAGAGAACGAGACTTATGAGTTTGAGGAGCGTATGGAAAGAGGAGATAAGTTTATGACCACATCGTGCTGTGCTGCATGGAGAGAATTATATGTAAAACACATACCAGAAATACAGCCATACGTTTCTGACGCTTTGACCCCTATGGGCTATACGGCAAAGTGGGTGAGGGAAACTAAGAAAGATGCTATTTTGGTGTTTGTTTCTCCTTGTGTGGGTAAGCGTTCGGAGTGTCATAGAAATCCTGATGTCAATTATGTCCTTTCATACGAGGAGTTGGATGCTTTGTTTAAGGCTGCGGAAATAGATATATCCTCTTTGGAAGAAACGGAATTGGACAAAACCATACTTGGACACGGAAGAGGTTTTGCGATGATTTCGGGAGTAACAGCCTCTGTAAAAGCAACTGCTAAAAATCCAGAATTGATTAATGATGTGATAATAGATGGTTTGACAAAACAATCCATAAGAGAATTGAAACTTTGGGCAAAGAAAGGCGAGGCTCCGGGAAATTTTGTAGAGGTTATGGTTTGTCAAGGCGGATGTGTCAATGGTTGTGATACTATCAATTTGCCAAAATCTGCCGCCCGACAAATACTTCCTACGACCAAATAAACTATGTCTGTTTATAAATTATCGCTAACTTGATGTTATGAATTGTTGAACTATAAAAAACATCAAAACTCAATAATTCTTACACCAAGTTGGCGATTTTGTATAAAATATTATTGGAGTGAGAGTTTTTTATTAACTTTACAAAAAAATAAATGTTATGAAAAAAATTAGATTTCTGTTGTACGCCTTTGTTTTAGGCGTTGTAGTTGTATCTTGCAATACGCAAAAAGAATACAATTTTTCTGTCTATAATGAGAAAATGAGTTGTTCAAATGATTATTCTGAATCAACATTGGTCTTTAGTGCCATAAAGAATAGTTCTTCCAAAGCCTTAACTGATAGTGTAAATCATTGGATATTAAAATATTTAGCAGATTCGCCTCTATATTATGAGGAGGTTTTTGAGTCGTGGGATAGTATTAGAGAATTTAAAGGCAATAAAGATAGTTTGCTGGAAGCGGCTCGTTACTACACAGAAAGTAAACTTTTAAAAGAAGATGATAGAAACGAATGGCATCAAGAGGCGAATATTAAATATTTTTGTTTTGATAGTATTACCATTTATCAAAATAAAGGACTAACAAGTGTGATATTTTTTGAACAAACTTTTACTGGTGGAGCACATCCTAATGCTGTAACATTGAATGCAACGTTTGATAATGAAACAGGACACGTTTATGATGTTATGGAAATAATCAGTGATACCATTGAGTTAAAAAAAATGATTCAACAAGGTTTGAAAAAATATTTTAAAGTAAGCACTGAAGAAGATATGAGATATTTTCATCCTGTTACAGTAGATCGCTTAACGGATATAGAAAGTCTTCCATTGCCTTACCATGCGCCTTATTTTATGGAGGATAAACTTGTTATACAATATCAAAGATATGAAATAGCCCCTTATTCTGCAGGTGCGCCTCAAGCGATTATTCCTTTAAAAGATTGTAAGAAAATATTAAAGAAGAATATTCTCAAAAAACTACAAATCAAATAAAGGAATTTAGATGCAACAAGTTACAAGTAAAACGTTTTCATAAGGTACAAGAACCTTAATTCATTTTACAACTAATAAAAAAGAGACGAACCTTTAAGGGCTTGTCTCTTTTTTCATTGTCTTTGAAATTTCTATTTTACCAAGCAAACAAAGGACGATTTTGCATCATATCGTTAACTTTTTTGCGAGTGTTTTCTATCAAAGTTTCATTTTCTACATCTGAAAGTATTGCATCTATCATGGCAACTATTTCAGGCATAGCATCTTCTTTCAAACCACGAGTGGTTATGGCAGGAGTACCTACTCTTATACCAGAGGTTTGGAAAGCTGAACGAGAATCAAACGGAACCATATTTTTGTTTATGGTTATGTCGGCACGTACAAGAGTATTCTCTGCTACCTTACCTGTAAGTTCTGGGAATTTTGGTCTAAGGTCTATAAGCATCAAGTGATTGTCTGTTCCGTCAGAAATAACCTTATAACCTCTTTTTACAAATTCGGCTGCCATTGTGGAAGCATTTTTTCTTACTTGTTTGATATATTCATGGTAAGAAGGAGTAAGTGCTTCGCCAAAAGCAACTGCTTTTGCCGCAATAACGTGCTCCAAAGGACCTCCTTGAATACCCGGGAAAACTGCAGAGTCCAATATTGCGGACATCATTTTGATAGCACCTTTAGGAGTTTTCTTTCCCCATGGATTTTCAAAATCTTCGCCCATCATAATCATACCGCCACGTGGTCCTCTAAGAGTTTTGTGAGTGGTTGTGGTAACTATATGACAGAATTTTACCGCATTGTTCAATTCGCCCGTTGCTATCAAACCTGCAGGGTGTGCTATATCGGCCATAAGTATTGCTCCGATTTCGTCAGCAATCTTACGCATTCTTGCCCAGTCCCATTCGCGAGAATAAGCAGAAGCACCGCCTATGATAAGTTTTGGTTGTTCTCTTTTGGCAACCTCTTCCATCATATCATAATCAACTCTACCTGTCTCTTCTTTTACTCCATAGGCAACTTGTCTGTAATATGTGCCGGAAATATTTACAGGAGAACCATGAGAAAGGTGTCCGCCGTGGTTAAGGTCTAAGCCCATAAAAGTATCGCCCGGTTGCAAGCAAGCAAAGAAAACCGCCAAATTCGCTTGCGCACCGCTATGAGGTTGTACGTTTGCCCAGCAAGCACCAAACAATTGTTTTGCTCTTTCTATGGCAATTGTTTCAGATTGGTCTACTACTTGACAACCGCCATAATAACGTTTGCCAGGATAACCCTCTGCATATTTGTTGGTCATAACACTGCCCATTGCTTCCATAACTTGGTCGGAAACAAAGTTTTCTGAGGCAATAAGTTCTATACCTTTAGTTTGTCTTGCTCTTTCTTGAGCTATAAGGTCAAAGATTTGCGTATCTCTCGTCATTTTTTGTTTTTGTATTTATTTGTTCTACAATATTGTATGCTTACTCATTAAGTTGCAAAGGTATAAAGATTTATTATACTTGCAAAATTCCAACATTAAGATTTCTTTTTTGGTATAAGTACGGAAAAAACTATACTCAAAAATAAAATCGAAATTATAACCAACAAAGAAGCAAGTATAGGAATATCAAAACCAATAGGTTCGCATTCCAAAATCATTTTTATTCCTATAAACAAAAGCAAAACAGATAAGCCAATTTTCAAATATCTGAACATTCCTATTATACCGCTTATAAGGAAAAACAATGACCTAAGTCCGAGAATGGCAAAGATATTGGAAAAGAAAACAATGTAAGGGTCTTTTGTTACAGAAAAAATGGCAGGAATACTATCCACGGCAAACAAAACATCTGTAAATTCTATAACTACCAAACTCAACAAAAGAGGAGTAATAAACAATCTTCCGTCAATGCGTTTTACAAAACTGTGGTCTTCTATGGTTTCGTGTACAGGAAAAATTTTTGATACCCATTTAACGATAGGGTTGTTTTCGGGTTTAACTTCTTGTTTTTTGTTTCTTTTCAAAAACATGGAAATAGCGGAGTATATTAGGAAAACTCCAAAAATCACAAGTATCCATTCATATTTTTCCACCAAAGCACCTGCAACAAAGATAAAAACAAATCTCATTGCCATTGCTCCCAAGATTCCCCACATAAGCACTCTTTTGTAGTATTGAGGAGGAATGGAAAAGGAGGAAAATATAAGTATCATAACAAAAATATTATCTATGCTCAAAGAATATTCTATCAAATAACCGGTAAAATATTCCAAAGTCATTTGTTTGTTATATACGCTTACGGCTTGGTCAAAGGAAAGATTGGCTATTTTGTTTAAAATGCCGGTTTCGTGGTATTTTGTGGACATTTCCATTAAGGCTTGCATATCTTCTATACCGTGTATTTGATTTCCGAAAAATCTTATAAACAAACCAAAGAGTATGGCAAGTCCCATCCAAACAAAAGTGGTAACTGCTGCTCGTTTCAGACTGATTACCTTATCTTTTTTTTCAAAAACCCCAAGGTCTAATACGAGCAAAAACAATATTACTATTATAAAACCGAGAAAAACACCCGTTTGTATCAATTGTGAATTGTGCATAATGATTTTTTTATTTGCAAAGATAGTATATTTTGATTAAAAACTAATTCATATCATCAGCGGAGAGCAATTTTAAGTAATTATTATACCTTTCTATAGATATATCTCCTTCTTCCACTGCATTTTTTATGGCACACTGTGGCTCGTGAGTATGAGTACAATTATAATATTTGCAATCTTGCAATCTTGCTTTCATTTCGGGGAAATAAAGAGCAAGTTCTTCTTTTTTTATTTTTACCATTCCGAAGGATTTTATCCCCGGTGTGTCTATAATATCTATTCCTTCAAAACTTATCATTTGTGCAAAGGTTGTGGTATGTTTGCCCGAATGGTGTAAAGCGGAAATTTCCCCCGTTTTCAATTGAGCCTGAGGGTAAAGAGCATTGATTATAGTGCTTTTGCCTACGCCACTATTTCCGGCAAACATAGAAACATTGCCTTTCATACTTTCTTTCAATCTGTTTGTGCCTTTTTTCTCTGTAGCGGAAATCAGCCAACATTTGTAACCAATACTTTCATACAATTCCATAAGAAAACCTGCATAAAGCGAAGCCTCTTCATCATATAAGTCTGCTTTGTTAAGCACTATCTCCACCGGCACGTTGTAAGCATTGGCACTTACAAGAAACCTATCTATAAACATGGTATCGGTCTTTGGCAAACAAGCGGAGACAACCAAAAAAACTTTGTCCAAATTGGCTGCTATGATATGAGTTTGTTTTGAAAGATTTGTTGAACGTCTTATTATATAGTTACGCCTGTCAAAAATCTTGTCTATAAGTGCGTATTCCGAATTGTCCGAAGTCAAAAAATGAACTTTATCGCCTATGGCCAAAGGGTTGGTTGATTTTATCCCTTTTATTCTAAAATTACCTTTGATAAAGCATTTTTGCAAATCACCTGACAACGTGCGAACCATATAACTTTCACCCGTTGTGCGAACCACTATACCGATATTGTTATCTAATTCTTGCATAACATAAAAAAAGAAGCGACAAGTAAAAACCTTCGCTTCTCAAACAACTTTTCTTAGTAGCGGGGGCAAGATTCGAACTTACGACCTTTGGGTTATGAGCCCAATGAGCTACCCCTGCTCCACCCCGCAATCTTTCTTTTTGTTTTGCAAAATTACATCGTTTTTATAAACCTACCAAATTATTTCCAATTTTTTTTCAACAAGAGAGCAAAAATTATTTTTTAACTTCTTTGCTCTCTTTGTTTTAGATGTGTTTATTGTGCTAATTTAACACACTCCTCCAACTGTGATTTGCTTGGAGAATTTAGCAATTTGCCTCCTACGATGTTGATTTTAGGGTAGGTTTTTTGCAAATCTTCTACGCTTTTTGTGATAGTGCTGCTTCCCGATGTAGCAAATAGGACAACTTTTTTGCCTTCAAAATTATAACTTTCCAAAAAAGTATTTATTATTGTAGGCGCAGTATACCACCAAATAGGGAAGCCTACATAAACAACCGAGTACTCATCCATATTATTTACCTTGTCGGTTATTTTTGGGCGTGAGTTCTTGTCTTTCATTTCCAAAGTGGAACGCGATTGTTTGTTTGTCCAATCCAAATCAGGAGCAGAATAATTTTGCTCGGGTGTGATTTCGTGTAGGTCTGCTTTTGCTATTTCCGCCAACTGTTTGGCAACGCCTTTGGTTACACCTGAGGCAGAAAAATAGACTACTAAAGATTTCATTTGTTTATCCTCCTTTTGTTTTTGGGAGCATGCCGTCAAACCAATCAAGCATACTGCCATCATAAATAACATGATACGTTTCATAATGTAATTACTGTTTTAATGTTTAACATAAATTCCGCTACAAAGGTATAAAAATTTATTTTGTTTTTACAACTTGTGGGGCTGAAAACTAATAATGTATCACCATAATATGAACTTACAGGGCAGAGTCATTACAAAAATTATCTGTAACGGCTTTGCCTTATGCTAAACTTATCATAACTAATAATATCCTATGCTAATCCATAAAAAACAAAAGAAAAACAAAAAAATCGGTTTACTGATTATCAATAAGTTACAAAATAAATTT
>CAZITO010000003.1:0-75778 GCA_964542225.1 uncultured Bacteroidaceae bacterium
GGGGGGGGTAATTATTTGAATGTCAGCGTTTAAAAATTTCAGCTTACCCAAATCTGCATACAATCCGTGCAGACAATTTTTAAATCTTTTCATTTTTTTACTTTTTTTTTGAATTTAATTACTACTACTCGGCGCAACACATGACTACGCCCTTTTAACCGACTGCAAAATTATAACAAATTTTTAAAATGGGAAAAATATGTTTTGATAAGTTGAAATAACTTATGATTTAGTAACATAAGTTAAGATAGGAGTAAAGCCGTTATACTTATTTATCATACGCTTTGTGTCTTATAGAACCCCGCCTTATGCTATAACCCTCGTTAATCTATTAATAACATACATACATTTTTAAACGTAAAAAATATTTTAACATTTCAAAAATAAATTATAACCTTGCAGAGTCAAAAAGGCTATATAGATTTTATAGAAGAAGTTGTGATAGAAGAGCCTGAAATGTTGAAATATATAAATACAGATAATTCAATAGTAATACTAGTTGGACAATATAAAGTTTCATACTCTAAAGATATAGATGCATATTCTTTTTTCCCCCCCCCTTACTATGAAAATAACTAAATAAACTTATAGCAATTTATTTGGTTAAAATAATAATATAATGTGTTACTATGCTATCAGTATATGTATAAGTATAAAAGTTGTAAATTGCTAATATATTATTTCTTATGAAAAGAATTAAATACTTAATAGTTATTTCTTTGTGTTTGATTATGGTTTTGTTTGTTGGGGTATTTCTTTAAGTGTTGGGGTTTCTGAAACAAAGAAAGATATAGAAACTGCATCGCAAATGAAAGACTATATACCCTTAACGGCTAAGAAGTTGAAGAAAATTATACTTGAAGATACGACACACTATAAATTTGTAATTTTTTATGGTACCAACTGCGGTCCTTGTGTAAAGAATATGATAGAGGTATACCCAAAAATACTAAATAAGGTAGGAGATACAGAGGTTAAGTGGTATTACATAATAGAATCAACAGCAGGAATAAAAGGAAATGATAAATTATTGAAACGTGTTGGTTTGGAAAATATTACCAAATATTATTTACGAGATGATGACAAACGTTTTAACACTAAAATTTCAACAACTTAAACAATATTGCAAACCATATATTTGATACAAAGGTTGAGGATAACGACAATTGGGGTATACCTACGAGTTTTATTGTAAGCAAAGACAATAAATTAAAATTATCTTATTATATTTATAAGGGAAATAAAGTAAGGATACATACAACCGATATGTATGATATACTCAACAAAAGCCTTGAACAAATAGATTTTGATAAAATGGATACCACATACTTGGATTATGAACCTTTGATTTATAAATAAGATTGTTTTATGAGTTGGTGAAAGTTTTATAATCTTCAACACCAACTCTGTTTTTTTTAGTAACTTTGCATTCCATAAATTAAAGTAACATAATAGAAAAAGAGTAATGAGCAACGTTACTATAAAAGAAGTATATTTTGATAGAAGCAAAAATAAATTCAATGATAAGTCATTGTTTAAACAATTTTTAAAATTTCCTTATACTCTGTTTGAAAATGATAAAATGTTTGTTCCACCTTTGTATATGGACGAAAAAAATACATTTTCAATAAATAAAAACCCTGCTTTGGAGTGGTGTGATTTTAGAATTTTTCTTGCCTTTGACAATCAAAACAAACTTGTAGGGCGAGTTTGTGCTATTATCAACCACAAAGCCAATAAGGTTTGGCAAAGAAAACACTTGCGTTTTGGGTGGTTGGATTACTATGATAAAGAGGAAATAACACAAGCTTTATTTCAGAAACTTAATGACTTTGCAAAATCTCAAGGACTTGAAAAAATAGTCGGTCCTATGGGCTTTACCGATATGGACAAGGAGGGAATGATAGTAGAGGGCTTTGATACGCTTTGTCCTATGGCATCTTTATACAACCCTTCTTATTACCCTAAACATTTAGAAAATTTGGGCTTTGAAAAAGAGGTGGATTGGGTTCAATACGAAATACCTGCCAATCAACCTATACCAGAAAAAATATCAAAAATTAACAATCTTATTGCGGAAAAATATCATTTAAGCATAGTTCCCGAAATGTCTAAAAAACAACTTGCCAAACGCTATGGTTACAAAATATTTTCCACTTTAAACAAAGCCTTTTCTGGCTTGTACGGTTATGTACCTTTAACCGATAAAATGATACAATATTACATAAAACAATATTTGCCTTTTGTTGATAAAAAACTTATCTGTATAGTGGTGGACGAAAAGGACGAGGTTGTAGCATTTGGAATAAGTATGCCCACTCTTTCAAAGGCTTTGCAAAAAGGCAGGGGAAAATTATTTCCTTTTGGCTGGTATCATTTGCTCAAGGCACTAAAGAATTACGACTATATAGATTTATATCTGAATGGCGTAGCACCAGAGTGGCAAAACAAAGGAGTACATTCTATTTACTATGCAAAAATGAACGAAAATTATATAAAACTTGGTTGTAAAACAGCCATAGCCAATCCTCAGTTGGAAACCAATCAGGCTTCTAAGGTTTGGACAAAATATGACAGTAAAATAGCCATAAGAAGAAGGGCTTTTATCAAAAATGTTATATAATTTTCAGAAACAAAGAAGGATAAATGTTATTAAATACACAAGACACCATAGTAGCACCAGCAACAAACCATAACACAAGTTCCGCTTTGGGAATAATTCGTTTGAGTGGAGAAAATGCTATAAATATTGCAGGCAAAGTTTTCTCACCCTCAGGCAAAAGAATTAATAACCTTATAGAAGCAAAAAGCAACAACACTTATTTGGGCCAAATCCTTGATAACAAAAATATTATAGACGAGGTAATTATCAGTGTATATAAGGCTCCTCATTCTTTTACGGGAGAAAACATTGTAGAGATAACTTATCACGGGAGTCCTTTTATTTGCAAGAGTATATTGAATTTGCTTTTGAAACATGGAGCAAGATTGGCAGAAAAAGGAGAATTTTCTCAAAGGGCATTCCTTAACGGCAAAATCAATCTTTCTCAAGCAGAAGCCATTGCCGATGTTATTGCTTCAAGGAATAAACCTTCTTTAAATTTGGCACTCAATCAATTAAGGGGTGGTTATAATGATATGTTACATTCTCTCAGAGAAAAATTTCTCCATATAGCCTCTTTATTGGAATTGGAAATAGATTTTTCCGAAGAGCATGAAATATTCGTAGACCGCAATCAATTGTTACAAGAGTTACATTCCACCAAACAGACCTTGCAAACCCTACTCTTTTCTTTTGAACAAGGCAATGCCTTTAAAAACGGAATACCCATTGCAATAGTTGGCAAACCAAACAGTGGCAAAAGTACTCTTCTCAATACCATACTAAAAGAAGACCGCTCCATAGTGTCAGATATAGAGGGAACAACAAGAGATACCATAGAGGAAAGAATCATAATAAATGAGGTTGAGTATCGCTTTATAGACACCGCAGGAATAAGACAAAGCGACAATATTATAGAAAAAAAAGGTATCGAGCGCTCATTTAAGGCCATAGACAAAGCATTGATTATTATTTTGCTTTTGGATTTGGAATGCTCGCGAGAGGTTAGACAAGAGCAAAAAAAAGAATTATTATCAGACATAGACACCTCAAAAAAGACCATTATAACGGTTCTAAACAAGGCAGATAAAATTCAAATTTCAAAAGAAGAACTTTTCAATTTACAAACAGAGGGCAATATTGTTATTTCAGCAAAAGAGGATAGGGGAATAGATATTTTATTACAAGAAATATCAAAAAACACACCGCAACAAGATTTCAGCAAAACAATATTTTTGACCAATGCACGTCATTATTCGGCTATGCAATCGGCTTTTAATGAAGTTGTTTTATCTATAGAGGGTGTTGAAAATATGTTATCCTCCGACCTTATTGCCGAAAATATACGTATGGCAATAAATTATTTGGGAGAAATCACAGGAGAGGTTTGCAACGAGGATATACTGCAAAACATTTTCTCCAACTTCTGCATCGGAAAATAAGTGGCGATTACCAAATATTAAATTGATTATAATGGATTAATATGGTGCTCTTTGCTTAAAATCTATCTGCTTATATCCTTTCATACCTTATTTTTTTGAGATTCACATCTTTTTTTAGAATGTAAAAAAATGTACCTTTGCAAAAATTATTTACTCAACCTTAATAAATAGTGAAGTATATGTTGCAAAATGACATAACCTTAAAATCTGTTTGTACTTTGTTTGGAATGGAGTCCTTTATACCAGGTTACCAACGTGGGTATCGCTGGACCGAACATCAAGTAAAAGACCTGTTAAAAGACATAAAGGAATTTATTGACAACAGAACGAATAATATATATTGCATTCAACCGTTGGTAGTTAAAAAACGAGAACAATATATACTCTCGAAAATTAAGGAGGCTAATAGCATAGAGGAGGTAAAACAATTCCTATTAGGTTCTTGGGAGGTTATTGATGGTCAGCAAAGATTGACAACAATCAAAATCATTTTAACTGTTTTGCAAGAAGAATCTTATGAGCTGGAATATGAAACACGTACAGAGTCAAAAGATTTTCTAAATGATATTTCCAAAGAAAATGATGTCAAAAAATTTGAAAGCAATATTGATTTTTACCACATGCACGAAGCTTATGTTACAATTAGCAAGTGGTTCAACGAGAAAGATGAAAGTTTTAAAAAGGAGTTTCGTGATACATTAAAACAAAAAGTCCAATTTATCTGGTATGAGATCAAAGATGCGAATCCTATAGAAGTCTTTACTCGTCTTAATATCGGCAAGATCCCCTTGACCGATTCGGAACTTATCAAGGCATTGTTCTTGAATGCGTCGAATTTCAAAAATCAAGACCAAGAATCTATCAGATTACAACAAATTGAAATCGCAAATGAATGGGATGAAATTGAATACACATTGCAGAACGACGAATTTTGGCTGTTTATTCAAAATAACCTTAAATACTCCAAACCTACGAGAATTGATTATATCTTTGATTTGATAAGAAACAAAGACGCGTTAGAATTAAAAAAATTACTAACCGAAAAATACAAGAAATCCAATACAAATCTAAATCTAAATCTAAATGAGAAGGAGTTAAAAAAAATGGTGAATAAAAAATATAACGAAGAAATTGGCATTGACGAGCACACTATTTTCCGTTACTTCTACCTTTATTTTAATCTGAACAAGCATAAAATAGATTCAGAGAGGCTTAGACAAACTTGGCTAATTATCAAACGTTATTTCCAGATCTTCAAAGACTGGTTTAATGATTTGGTGTTATATCATTATGTTGGTTTCTTAGTTGAAAGAGGCGAAAATGTTGGATCTTTGATAGAAAAATACGATGGAGAAAAAGAGTCGTTCGTAACAAATGTAAAGGATGAAATCAAAAAACATCTAAGACGTTGTAATAATTTACAACAGGAATATGAAAAAAAAGATAAGTTCAAAAAAAACGTATGTTATCCACTTTTACTTCTTTATAATCTCCAAACAGTTATTGCTCAAAACAAGAAGTTGGAAGAAAATAAATATGGCATGTCTATATTCTATAAATTCCCTTTTCATTTAATGAAGGAAGAAAGTTGGGATGTGGAGCATATTGACTCTGATACCACTAATCCCTTAACCAAGTTCAGTGACCAAAAGGAATGGCTAAACGATTGTTTGACAGAAATTAGTGATGCTAATATAAAGGAAGAGATTAATAAATTTATCGGTGAAAAAGATCAACCGGAGGGCTTTGATGATTTGGTATTCAAAATTAATGAATATATAAACAAGGGCTGTGAAAGATTACAAGAGCCCAAAAAACAAGGTGACATCAATCAGAAAAATTTAATTTGGAATTATTGCTTGCTTGATTCCAGCACAAATAGAAGTTATGGTAATGCGATTTTTCCCGCCAAAAGGCGAAGGATTATTCAAAAGGACAAGGGGGAAAATGGAGTTTCATTCATACCTCCATGCACAAAGAATGTTTTCTTAAAATACTATAACCAACAGACAAATGTTTTGCGTCGCTGGGAAAGACAAGATGCTAAAGCATATCTTATGGATATAAATAATGTTTTGTATAACGCTGGTTTTATAGAAGACCAGAAAGAAGAGATTGATAAACTATAACAAAAGGATTGAGATTATGGGATATAATAAAAAATATACGTTCTGGCAGCTTATTTCTGAAAAGAGAATTGTTGTTCCAATTATCCAACGCGATTATGCGCAGGGTCGTGAAGGTAAAGAATATGTACGAAAGAGTTTCTTAGAACAGTTGGGTAATGCTATTTTTCAAAACGGGTCAATAGAACTTGATTTTGTCTATGGCACAGAAAAGGATAAGACTATGTATCCGCTTGATGGTCAGCAACGTTTGACTACTCTTTGGTTATTACATTGGTATGTAGCTTATCATGCAGGAAAGACAAATCTGGCTTCATTTACAGAAGACGAAAAGAAGAAACTTAAAGATCAATCTGTCAAATTAGAAAATTTTGAAGCATCGAAACAAGAAATAGTCAAGACAATTAGTATACTAAAAAAATTCTCGTACGAAACACGAACGTCTTCACGAGAGTTTTGTGAAAAACTGTGTGAATTGGAATACAAAGAAACTGATGATATCGTAAAACACATAAAAAATCAAACATGGTTTTTCTCTACATGGAAACAAGACCCAACCATTCAGGCTATGCTCAGAATGTTGAGTGGTACTAGTAATACAAATAGTCAGGATAGAGAATTAGTTGATGGCATTGAAAAACTGTTTAAAGAGAACAAAGACTTCCTCGCTTATTGGAAATATTTAACGGAAAATAAAAATAATCAAATCACTTTCAATTTTTTACCTTTGAATTCTAATGAAATTCCAATTTCAGATGATTTGTATATAAAAATGAATGCCCGTGGTAAGGCCTTAACAAGTTTTGAAAATTTCAAGGCAGATTTAATTGGTTGGATGAAAGACAGTTATAATTTAAAGGGATTAGACCAAATAGTTGACTGCGATGGCCGAGAAATGCCTTATACTTTGGTATTTTCGAGCTATATTGACAATAAATGGACTGACATTTTCTGGGAAAACGGTAGAGGCTTGGGAAGAGTAGATGAAATCTATTTTGCTTTCTTTAATCGCTATTTTTATAATCTCGTTATCACAAAAGATGGTTTTAAAGATGACAATGCGTCTCAAGATGTTTGTTATGCCTATTTCAGTGATTTAAACAACCCAAAGGATAACGACAAAAAAATTGCTTATACCTCGTTTAATTTTTATAGGCAATTTTTAAAATCAGAAATAATCAATGATATATACACGATCTTGAATAACTTTTACGATAGCTATAAAAAATGTAAGAATATAAACGACATATTAGGATGTAGCTGGAATAAGGACTTTCATTTTATTCCAAAGTTTTGCAAAGATAAAGATAGTAAAGAATGGAAGAAGATAGATGACAATGCAGGCAACAGGATATATGAGGTAACACCCCTCAATCAGATGGAGAGAGTCGTTTTCTATGCAATATGCAAATATTTTAAATCAGGTACAACTAATGAAGATGGCACTTCATTAAAAAATTGGATGCGTTTTATCTGGAACTTAGTTTCTTCTTATGATGAAAATGATGGTCTTGCAATAAGAAATATTAGCGCAATGCAAGCAGCAATTAACCTTATTAATAAGATTCACAATCCTCTAGATGTTTATAACGAACTAAAAAATAAGGAAGAAGAATCCTCAGAATCAGAAATTAACAATCGTTTTAATGAAGAAATCGCCAAAGCAAAGCAGATTCTTACAAAGCAAGCGAATGCAAATGCAATAGGACCTGATGAGACACAGATTATCGAAGCTGAGAATTATGCCTTTTTTAGGGGAGCCATTCGTTTTTTGTTTACTGATGAAAACGGGAAGATGGATGATTGGAGCAATTTTTCCAAAAAATGGGAGAACGCTAACAAGTATTTTAATGAGAATGGATTAACAGAATACGGGCAAAAAGATGCTATTGCTAACCGTATTATATTATCATATTGTAGCGACTGGGAGAAACAAATTCAATCATATAGAAAAGATGACAAATTTATATTCAGTTATTCTATTGCCACATGGCGTAACAACATTTTAATGAGAACCAAAATTTACGCAAAGCCTATCCATAATTTACTTATGGGTAAATCTATATGTGATTCAACATTTCCTGAAAACAATGATAGCAGGTATAATATTGCGTTTAATAGCATTGTTAATACTAATTTAATTGCAAAAATTAATACTGGTCTTTATGGCAATTGTGACAGGTATTACATTCGTTGGATTGATAAAGATCTAGCGCTATATCCGAAGAGAGGCATAGGTATCATCTTGTTGACACTAAACAATAGAGATAAATTTTTAAGTAAACTTATTGAAAACAAGAAGGTTGAAATAACAGAAGGGAAGTTATTAGACACGCAGCCAGTTAAAATGTTCTATGGTTGGGAGATTGGTTTTGTATATAAAGAACACACTTTTATATGGCAACCTTGGAATTGGATTGATATGTACGAAATAGACAAGCGATTGGAAGACTGTCAAGAATACAAAGATAAATGTATTATTGATGGAGAAAAAATACAGGATTCAAATGATTTAATCGCTAAATAGAGCGGTGTATAAAAAATTATAATGATATTAAAAAAGTAGAAAAAAATCAAGGAATTTAAATGCTACTAGTTGTGTAGGATAGTATATAACTGCCTAAAATTTCGGTTCTGATTCCAACTCGATTTTAGGGCTGTTTTGTATCTTTTAGAGTGTCATACTATTGATAATAAACGATGTACATATTCTGCATCGGGAAATAGGTAGTGAGTATTAAATGGGTTAATATATAATCCAACTTTATTCTGTCTTATCAATAGTTACCAACACTTGTCTGTTCATTAAAAGCGGCAAAAGTTAGCCACGCTGCTTAGTCAAAGAAAGTATTTGTTTTCTATTACCAAAGCAAGCAATCCGTTTAATGTCTTTATAGGATTGAAAGTTCTTGTTTTTAGTGGTTTTATCAGGTACCCCCCCCCTTTAAGTCCTTGTCGGAAAGATGCCCAACGGTAGACCACTTGGCATTTTATTATTTAGCCTTTATATATGGTTTGATACTATGAAGAATTTGGATTGATGATATTGTTGAATCAGAATGTGCTCGTAATCTCACACATCGTTGATTAAGATAGGCAATATTATCATGCCAGAAATTTATGTAAAAATTACCGTTCATTCCTACAAGTACATCATTTTTGTTCAGATGGTATTTTTCATCTGCTTTTTCCAAAGAATACGCAGAAGTAGTTCCTTCTATTATGTCTCGGATACGCACTACAGGAACATGCGTTTCTTCTTCTGTAAATTGTTCAGTCGCAAAAGGAGAACCATATTGTACATTAACGGCATCAAATAATGGAAGTACCTCCCAATCTGCAGGTATTTCACGTTTTAGTTTGTCATTCCAAACCATTTTGCCACCGCTACCGAAGAGGAGATGCTGGCAAAGCAATATATAAAGAAGAAAAAGAAGCCACAGTGTAAGCGTGGATTCAGATTGTGATAAATTATTGTCTAATTCTAAAATTTAAATGTTATGTACGACTACAAATCTAATTACAATGACTTGATTAGTGACTTCAATCTATATCTATGCGAGAGATATGGTTACAGAAAAGAGTGCAGTGTTATGTGGAACGAAAACGGCATCTGCATCAGTATTCACAAGGGAAGTTTGGATATTTATATCCGCTTCTGGGAGTACAGCGAAGGCGTAGGCAACTACCCCGCCTGGAGCATCATCGCCCGCTACGAGTTCCGCGATGAACTGCGAGAGAACCGTTTAGAACTCCTCAAAGACCTTGTACGATTCTTCTAGGAGTATATGCCCCGCTACGGGTATAAACACCTCTGTACCGAAGATGATAACTACAAGTATTACCAGACACTCAACCTCCCCTGTATCAAACGCGGCTTTATGGGCTACCACTGCAACTATGGAGCAACACTGAGAGATGTTGATGTATAGGTGATTCCTACTTAAATGACACAGGAGGGGGTTATTGCTCTCATGTGCTGTTTATCAATGATAAAATATCATTTACTATAATCATTACTATCAAATAGCGATTTCAATTGACGGTCGAAGTCGCTCATAATTTCTATATCTTGTATCACTCTGAACTTCTCATACTCCGTCAATGCTTTTTCTTCGGCTTGTTCGTGTGTAATACGCCCAGCATCAGGAAGTAAAGCTTTATTATTCAGTTCTATATATCTACTGATAACATCTTTCTAATTAGCCATTGTCATTAGTATATAATCTCTTGCTCAGAGTTCTGCCATATCTATAAAGGCATTGCTCAAAAGATTAAGCGATTCAACCTCCTTTTCGCTAAGATAGTTTTTGGCTATCGTAACATTAGACTTGATGACTCTTCCATCTGGTGCTTTTTTCCAAGTAGTAAGCCCCATATGAGGGCGTTCTGCATCGGCTCAGTCATAGATGATTTCCGCAGCAGTCTGTTTAGTTACGGCATAGTGCATCATATTCTGCACCGTCTTGAAGAATAGCTTAGTCGTTTCACTATCTTTATTGTAATCAGCACTACATTCGCTATAAATATTGCTGATTTTATGATAGTAACGACGCTCCGAAAGGCGAATCTCACGAATACGGTCAAGCAAATCATCGAAATAATCCGCTCCAAAAATATTCTTTCCTTTCAGTCGCTCATCATCCAATACAAAACCCTTTGTTAGGTATTCTTTCAAAATCTGGATTGACCAAATGCGGAACTGCGTCGCCTCATAGCCGTTCACACGATAACCGACAGCAATTACCACATCAAGGTTGTACATCATAACCTCCCTAGACCATTCGTCCGAATGTATTAAAATTTTTTAATTGCATCGGACAAATGGATTTCTCCACTTTGCTCAATTTGTCCCAAGTGATAGTTGGTAATTCAGGCACCATTCTAGCGTCCAGTGTTCTGCTATATGCCAACTAACGTCTAGATAGTTGGTCGTATCCACCTGTGCTGTGATATTCGTCCTCTTCTCCTCTTCTATGGCTGCATCAAACCGTCCGTCTTCATCATTCGGTCTTATGTCCAAATCCGTGACAATTGCCACTTTACAGCCCATGCTCTCCAGATTCTGCCTCATGAATATCTTGGCATAGCGCATATAGGCTGTTGACCCTACGTTGATGATACTCACTTCATGCGCTGTCAAATCTTTCCCCATTCCTTGCGCTATTGCTGGCAGAATAATTTCCTCTGCTCAGCCCTCTACAAGAATAATACCCTTTGCAAAAAACAAGTTTGCTTTGGTCACATCAAGAAAATGATCTAAAAATTCATAGTTACTTTTGTCTATCTGAGTATATGTTGGCCCCATAGGGAAAACCTTCCCTTCCTTGCATATCACAACCTGATTAAGATTATCTTCCGATAATACTACCTTCGATGCAAGATTTGGACTATGTGTCGTGATGATAAATTGAGTTCCCTTTTGTTTCTGTATCGTTTCCAACACTTTCATCTGCGCCTGTGGGGGCAGATGTGCCTCTTCTTCCTCAACCAGACAAAGTTTTATTCCGTTCCATCCCGGCTTTTGCAGGTGTAGCAACTCTGCTGCCATGTATAGACGATTCATCGTTCCCAGTCCAGGCCTTGTTGTTCCGTCTAGGTTCAGCGATAATTTCTCCAGTATTTCTCTTATATGAGACCCCGAAATTGAGAAGGAGGATGCCGTATCCTTTTGGATAAAACTACCAAGGAATCCGTCTATTACTCCTTTGATTTGTTCCTTGTTGCTTAATTGCCCATCTTCAGCTACTTCATCCTCAAACCATTGTTTTATCTGCTGGTTTGCTGTAGCTACATAGTTTTCAAATAATTCCTTTCCATTTGCTCCCTTCTTAAACAGGTCGTGTCCTCCTAGTATCTGAGAAAGCCTACTGTATTTCTTAGCTGTCAGTTCGTTCTCAGCGTCGCGCAGCGGTTTCAAGAATGTTACTTTTAAGTATTCTCTGGCTTGACTATCTATTGCAGTTCCAGACTCATCCATTCCTGCTCTTATTTCACTAGGCATTGGTTTGTCATCTATCAGTCGCACACTATCTATCAGTCGCAAAATGGGTCTTGGGAAATCACCATCCGTCCAACCGAGCCATTCTGTAAAGTGTGCCGCTTCGCTGTTCGTCAAGCCATCTATCAGAAGTTCTATCCTCAACTCATCAGTTCCTTCATAGAAATCCTCTTTCACCCACATCAACCTTTCGTAGGCATGGGTCTTCAGAACCATCTTGATGGCTTCAAGTATCGCACTCTTTCCCGAGTCGTTTTCACCAATCAACACATTCACTCCTTTTGTAAACGACAAGTCTAGGCTTGGGTGCTTCAGGTCTATATCACCCAAAGTCCCGAACTTCCTGAAATTCCAAAGTTTTATTTTCGAAAGGTACATATTTTCTGTTGTTTATTGATACATATTGGAAGTGCTAATTCTATAGATTTATGCGTACACAAACAAATCATCTGCAGTCACTTGTGAATGTATATTGTTCATCGAATATGAATTTTTCACAAGGCCGAAACTTGTTATCATTGTCAGGGCAATTCCTTTGCGAGTCTTTGTTAACTGACGGAACAAAGCCGCCTTGTTGCGCAGATTCTCCATATATTTCTTGTCAATCGTATATGGACCATCAGAATATTTTATTTCACAAAGGTTTATTGCCTTATCACTGCGGTCAATTAGTAAATCTATCTGTGCTCCTGAATGTTCGTTAGTGGCAGCTGTGCGCCATGAATATTCGTTTGTGATTACGCCGCTTATGCCAAGAGCTTTCTTTATCTGTTCTGAGTGTAAGAGGCATACCCTCTCAAACGCGAGACCACACCATACGTTAAAGATAGATGCCATCTGTATTTTAGACCAGTAATTAGCATCCGTATTCTTCTTGCCTTCCATAAATTTGAAATAGAAGAGCGTGAAATTATCAATAAGCTGATAGAGGGCATTCTTTGTCTTAGAGCCAATAGCCTGGTAACGTCGGATAAATCCGCAATTTTCTAAATCTTCCAGATATTTAGTAAGTTGACCGTTTGTGGGGAGATTGGAATTAGTAATAATCTCTTCACGTGTCATTCCTATCTTCTTTTTAGCCAAGGCTGTTATTATATCCAGATACGGCTCCGGCTGCTTAAAAAGCGATGAGTATAATTCCTTAAATTCATTTCCCAATTTAGGCGTTCTCCCAAAAAATAATGTGTCAATGTTTTGTGGGAGACTGAGCGACTTGTTCAGTAGTGACCAATAGAAGGGAATACCTCCAAATACCATATATGCCCCCATTATCTCTTGCCGTTCTAGAGGCAAATTGATGCTCTTTGCATATAATTCGCACTCATGCAGATTAAACGGCTGGAGATGTATCTGATTATTCAGACGATTATGCAGACCTCCTCTGTTTTGAGTATCTTCTTCACCATCCATGATGTTGCAGACCCACACACTATAAGAAGAATATCTTTTCGCGCTGATGCCCAGGCATTCCAAAAGTTCTCAAAAGCAGGCATAAAGCTTGATTTTGGACCGTCCATCCATGGCAATTCATCCAAAAACACTACCTTTTTCCCTTCAGGTAGTCCTTCAAGATACTGCTCTAACATGTAGAATGCCTCAATCCAGTTGTTTGGGTATGAGCCTCCTTTGAATCCACGATCTTTAAGAGTAAGATAAAATCGCTGCAATTGCTCCTTTGTCGAAGCCTGTGCCATTCCGGAATAAGTAAATGCAAAGTCATCTTGAAAGACCTCCCTGACAAGATAGGTCTTACCAATTCTACGGCGTCCAAATACAGCGACAAACTTAGACTCGCCTGAATCATAGGCCTGTCGAAGTTCTTGTATCTCTTTCTCTCTTCCTATCAGCATAATAGATTCTGTTTAGGCTGCAAAGATACGAAATTTTTCTTACATCACACAGCCAAATCGCATATTTTTACATCACTTTTGGCTATGTGATGTAAGAAATTCGGGTGCGATCTGGCTCATTGTACAAAGCGCAGCAACGATATTTACTTACATCAGGCAGCCAAATCGCATACTTTTTAGGCACATTTGGCACCTTCATGGAAGTTATAGTTGGATTAGTTCAGTTCGGGCTCTATATATGCCCGATGAACTGAACCTATGATAGGGGCTGGGGAAAAGAAAAAATATTTCAACCGAGTTCATTAGAACTAGACTTACGCAACGCACAAAAACATTGCAAAAGATAGCTATAATCTGATTGAGATATATTGCTATTTGAAAGACAATGGTCTAATTTTCATCTCGTAGTCAGATGAACTTTTATCAATATACATTTCAAATTCAGCCAGCCCCTTTTCAAATGCAATTCGATGTAATATCTTTTTGTTAATATCTGAAATCCGGGCACCGTAATAAATCCCTACCGGAGCATACTTTAAGTGCGGATGCGAATCAAGCATGTTGTTTGTGTTGATTAAACGCCATTCTTTTTCATATTCCCAGTCAGGAGATTTGTAGAGTGAAGACTTAATTGAGTCAAGCATATCTAATCTTTTCACTGGTATTCCGATATTTTTGCCCAAGCATGAGGCTAACAGGTTGGTTGCATCGAATCTTATGGATGAATATATTACTGGCATTACCATAATATTTCCTGAAGGACTACTTATAAGAGGTCTCATATCATAAGAAAGAGCAAAACCCTTATGATAATCCGCATAATGCCCCCACATTGTTATAGATGAAATGGCTTCGCTGAAGCAAGCGAATGAGTTACTGTTACGTAGTTCCACCTCAAAAAAGTGCACTCGCTTCTTTTGTTCATTTACTATTTGTGTAAATTTATCCAGATCGTTAACATCTGGACTGTCCTTCGACTTCTCTCTTAGAGATGCAACCAGATTCTTCAATAAGTCTGACGGAAATACATTTCTGATATGTTCCGGAATCTCATATCCTTCAATGAGTAATTGACGAAACACACTCATTAAAGAAAACTGACTTTGGGGGTCGGTATTTAGAATTGTCTCTAAACTTTGGGCAGTTAATAAGCTGTCGTATGGGTCATTGAAATCTTTGGCACGAGAGCAAAAAATTAAACCTTTATCCAATGCATTAAGAGAATATTTGTTTATAGTGCGAAAGCGAAATAATAGAGGCGGCATGATTTCCATTAAAGTATTGCCAATTGGCTGTAAGTATTTAGCAGTATCAGCACACTCTTCTGGAATTGTAGTATTTTCCAATAGCCTATCTAATTTATCCATATTCAATGTATTATTCATACTATTTATTAGAACACTTCTTCTTTTGCTCCGTTGACGATTGCGTCTATCTCATCGGCGATTTCATCTGATGAGAGTTTGATGTAGTCCATGAAGGTCTTTTGTGTCTTGTGGCTGCTGACGTGCATCATCTGTACGATGGTGAATTTGTGGGAGAGATACATATTGGTAATGCCACTGCGCCGGGCGGTGTGGGTAGTGACGCAATCGTAGCGGGGCATCATCACTTCCCCTTTGTCGTTGCGCTCTACCGTCAGTTCTCCGGCTTTCTCCTTTTCTTTCTGTTTCATCGTGAGCTTTGTCGGCACCTTGACTGCAAGTGTCGGCACTTTCTCGGAGAGGTCTTTCAGTATTTCCTTTATGTACCGGTTCAGAATCTGGTCAACCACCGAGGGGAGATTATACTCGTATTTCTTGCAGATGGCTTCGAGGTTAGGATTCATTATCGGAATTTTCACCTCGTTGCGGGTCTTTTGTTGGACAAGGCGGATAATCGGACTCCCTTTTGCGGTTGTAGTGAAATCCTCAGGCTGGATGTTATTGTAGTCGCTAACGCGCTGACAGGTATAGCAACAACCAACAAGGAATATATCCCTTACTTGGTCTTTAAGACCCGTCAGCTCCATTTCCGCCAATGCCTGCAACTCGGTTTCGGTAAGATAGATTTCGACAGCCTTGTCGCTTTCCTCAACCTTGCGTTTGGAGAAACAGCTCAACGCACGGTCATTGTTGTGCAGTCCGTCCTCGTATGCGTAGCCCACCATAGCGAGGAAGGAAACAAGATACTTGTTGACAGAACTGCCCATGTAGTCGAGCTTCTGAAGATGGTCGAGGAACTTCGTTACCAACGCACGGTCAACATCCGCCCATGTCAACCTGTAGCGCGGGTCGAAGCCGTTATAGAGTTTTCGGAAACTGCTCCATGCCTTGCAGCTTCCGGCGGTATAGCGGTTGTTACCGTTCAGCCGTTTGCCGGATTTTATCTCATCGACAAAACGGTCAAGAAAATTCCAGATATTCGCGCGTTCAGTTTCAGCGGCTATGCGAGCCTTTTCCGCTTCTTCACGTTGCCTTGCAATAGTTTCGGCTTCCTGCAGACGGCGCACAATCTCGGATTTCTCAGGGTCGGCGATAGCCATTATCTCATGCTTGACTTTTTCGCGGTCAAATTCCGGAGCCTCCATCTCACGTTTGAGCATAACCTCGATACGACCGAGCTTGTCATGCAGTTTCGGGTATTCCTTACGATGTCCTGCCAATGCGTCCTCGCTCGACACTGCTACTTACCACTCTGGCACCGACACTCGGAGCCGAGTGGTAAACTGGACATCAATTTTGCGTATAGGGTCTTGCACCCTTATGAAAAGGGTCGCCTTATCCTTGTTCTCGTCTTTTTTGAGTAGATAGAATCTGGAGAGAGTCTTTGCCATAATAGTATGTAATTTTAGATATAACTCAATAGGTAACTTTTTGTCTATTGGTCGAGATTCTCAAAAGTTCGATTCCCGCCCGATAGGTAACTTTTTTGTCAGTTGGTCGGGATTTTCAAAAGTTTGATTCCCCGGCTGCAAAGATAGGGAACTTTTCAAAAGTTACCTATAATTCTTGAATATTAACACCCGAAAACAAATTTAGTTCAGTTTAATTCCTTTGATATATAGGATATTAGTATTTACTACCATTCGCTACGATTTATTACAATTCACCAAAAATGGTGCTGTTACACCAAACAATTCTGCCATTCTCTGCTGGGAAAGCCAGAATGTATTGGTATCAAAGATGACCTGTACTTGAGCTTTGCCTCGAACCACCTTGTAGAGAAGGATGGTTGATTCCATACTAAGAGCTACCACTTCGCTCGTCACAGTAGAAGAGAAATACTCATGAGCGACTTTCATCATCTCCTTATTTTGATCGGCATTCATAGAAATAGCTATACATGCAGCTCGTGAAAGTTTGATGCTTATAACTTCACGTACAGCACCACTTCCAAGCTCTGACATTTCGGTAAACTCCACGAAGTGCTCTCCAAGATGATAACCCTTCTGTGTTACCCAAGCCTGAGCCTTTGCCATCACACGCTCGAAGTTCCAGTACTTCCCATAGCCCATCACTCGCGCCAGTTTACGCGAGTTCCATCACTCCTTACCATCAACATCAACTTCACGCAGTTGCTCAAAAAGAGATTGGAGTTCGGGTACGTTTTTATTGTCTTGGATATTATCTTTGCTCATAATCTTTATTTACATATTTATGTCACATTGAAGGCCCCATCATTCTTAGTATTTTTGATGCTTCCAGCATTATCTCAAACAATCCACTACTGTATATTAAAAACTAAAGATGTCTATAATATTGAATGAATATTTAACAGTTGCTGTTTTGCATCATCTATATCAAGCTCATTCGCCTCTGCATAATTTTTCATTAAAGTTCCTATCTCTTTAGGTGTTAGAAGATCTTTCTTGTATAAATAGATGAGCATATGGGAAATGTATGTTTTATATTTCATTACCATAGTCTGCGTCTTTGCATCCCATAAGAGATTAATCCAAGGCATCTCTGAAATTCTAAATTCAATTTTAGAGAAATTCTCTATTGCTTCATCTAATTCAATTCGCAACCTTATTTTTGTTTCGAATATAGCCTTAATTAACTTGGGTAATGCAACAGGCCTAAAATACAAAAATCCACCTATTTCCTTATTCCGATAATTTAATGCAGCTTTTTTATTATGGCAATTATCAACATATGAATTTACTTCGGGGAGTTTTTTAATAAAAAGATCCCAAAAGTTTAATAAGTAGCTATAAAAATCATCAATCTCCTGTTGATTAGGACGAAATTTGAGGAATTCAGCTATTCTTTTACCATTATAAATTTTCTTTTGGTGATCATTTTCAGACTTATAATAAGTATAAATTATTTTATTAGTCTCATATAAAGTAATCAATGATGTAAATGATTTATCGTCATTATCAGCGAGGGCCTTGGAACTCTTCTTGTCAATTTTTACATTTTCATTCATAAAAAGTGGACAATTCTCAAGTAAGTCTCTTGTAGAAATGGCAACTACGTCATATTCATCAAGAGCAATAATATCTCCAAGACTTACAGGCTTAGCATATCTATTTAAAGTTGAAAATATCCTTCTAGTTTTTTCTTTTCCATCTCGCGTATCGTGATGTCCAATGAAGATTACAGTAATAGTTTCATTTTCTAACAGGTGATTTGAGTTTAAAACGCTCGTAATTCCTTCAACTCGATGTTGTCCATCGACAGGAAATATACGTTCTTCACCATTAAGATGAAGAAACCCCATAGAATAATGTCTGATACCGTTATACTCAAACTCTAACTCATTCCAAGTCTGGTCTCCATTATACACTGCTAGAACCAAAGCATTAAAGAAATGTTCCTTTTGAGTCAGAATATATTCAGTTATGCTTTTGTGGTTATCACTCAAAGCTCGTTGCAACTGTTCTCTTAATGATTTTGAAGTATGCAACTCTTCATCTGCAGGCTTGACTCTTTCTGCTATTTGTTTAAAGGTAAATGTTGCAGTATAATATGTTAATTCGCCAAGGGCTCCGCGAATAGCAGGTATATCAATGGCATTCATATATTTAAAAAGCTTTTACAGTTTCTTTAACTTTATATTCTGTTAGGTCTGTATTAAATGGAGGCAGAATCGCCTGAATAAGAGCACTCTCACTCTGTTTAATAAATTCATTATCCCTTGATTTGTAATAACGAATATATAAATGCTTCTTCCAATATTTAAATAATCTAACAATTCTTGTTCTACCATTTAGTTTCTCACTTTCTGGTAGATATGATTTTACACGTGAGCGTAAATTCTCTGATTCTGTACATCGTGCTCGTCCAATGTACGCTAGATAACGTTCACAAAAAGGTAAGCTACAACCTTGAATAAAGAATACGTATATACCACCATAATCTTTCGGTAGATTTTTGACTTCATCTGACACCTTATTATCGTCATTCAGATATTTTATATAATCTGACCAATTCTCCTGAGAGTGAAAATTTGAAGTAATATGGGCATTTTTGGACCAGAGTTCAGGATGTAGATAATAGCGACAATCGTACTTCTTTATCTCATCATTTTTCTCTACAAATGCATCAATATTCATACTACAGATTATTTATTTTATCCAGAACTCTGGCATTGTTGTTTTGAACTCTGCATCAATATAATGGCATTGCTCCTTAATAATACCGCGTCTACGAATAGCTGGCTGTAAACAATACATATCAAAATCATCCTTATTGACATCTGATACACTTACCCAATGTGGGAATAATAACTTCATATATGCTACAGCAATACGCTTTACTGCATTATAATCACGCGTATCTGCATTTTTATCATATCCTACTAACTCCTCAAACAATAATCCATATATATTTTGAGTACGAAGCGAATGTAGTATCTCCGAAAAATATTCGACGTTAATAGTCCATCCCTTATAGATAATACCCTTGTTAATGCGAGGCAAGTGCCATCCTTCAATAAAACAATGAAAACGATCTAACAAAGCAGACTCGCGAAATGACTGAGGTAAGGAGTCAAAATATCTATAATTTAGTGGTCGTCTTTGATCACTCAAAGGAATATTTCCCATAAGCATCAAACCACATTCCGAGCTGAATTCATTATTATCAATTGTTGTTTTTCCAGACTCTAAATATGATTTCAATGCAGCCTGTATCTCTGCTGGTTCTTGAAAAATGATTGTTTGTATTTCATCAAAAGCAGTAAAATCATGGTTTTTAATTATACCATTCTGTTGTTTGGCCTTATCATAAAATAACTTTGCTCTTGTAACTTTTCCTCCACTTACAAGCCAACCATATTTAGACAGGTTGCCAAAAACAAAAGATTTTCCAGTTCCTTTGGGAGCCAACTCTATTACATTTAATCTTGGTTCAATGAATATCAGCAAACGAGTTAAAAACTCTAACTTCTCAGTCATTGTATTAAATCCATCCGCCTCATATTCCATTGCAGATAATAATACATCAATCCATTCTTGAGTTGAGAATACTTTTCTAGCATCTCTTAGATATTCAAGGTCTACAGAGCGATATGGCTTGAATGGCTTGTAATCAACCATCTCGACATGGTTCTTCTTACCATCCTCGTCGGGTAGAACTGACAATTTAATGATACCCCATTTTTCACCATCTACAAGCTCTCCCGTATGGTTCTTATAAACATATTCTGGAATTTGCCCATCATTGATTTTAATACTCAGATCAGGAATTCCAAATCTACGAATACCCTTTACCAAATCTATGTATATAATAAACCTAGTCAACAATGTTATTTCTTCTCCAGCAGACAATCTATCTTTGACATCTGTCTGTTTCTGAGGTATAACCATATCAAGGAAATTTGTAAGCCCATCACGATTGACAACTCCATCATTGCTTATATAGCGTTTGAGGATGAAGTCTTTTACGAAGGATGGCAAATTGCGTCCAGCAAATAAACTATTGGTAGATGCTGGATCTTTATATATTGCCATAGAAGCAAATTGCTCCCTTATTTTCTGACTTGTTACTTCATTCATAATTAAAACCCTCCAAATAGATCATCTTCATCAATACCAGTCCTAATAATTAACGAATCAGACTGGGTATAATCATTAATTTTTAATACAATCTGTGTAGACGTTTCTACAAGATTTAGACGTTCACTTTCGTATGTACAATTATCGGTTTTGATTAATGAGTAATCTACACCATTATATTTTACACTTGGCGTATCAACTGTTGAAAGCCCTTTTATCCTATATTTTACAATAGGTTTAGATGCAGATATCTCATTATCGATTAGAGATGCAGAATATGTACTTGCATTCTTTTTGCTTGAAACTATAATAATAGGAACAAGAACCTCTTCAGGAGTGCATCCGCCATGCGCTCCTAATCCATTAGGAGTCTTGGACGTTAATGAATCATAGTTCAAGGAACACATAGTTTTCTGATCTTCTAGAACAATGTATGATGAATCGTCGCCTATATTGCTATTTTGCAATGTTGCGCATCGTCCAGAATGACCTGACTTAATTCCTGCTATATTTAATCCCTTGCCATATTGTGCCATATAACTGATGCCATGATCAGACACAAACGCAATCTTTTTACCGTTATATTGTGCAAGAACGGAGGATATAGCCTTTTTTATAATTTCAAACTCGTCAATTATATAATTAGGATAGGATTTGTGTCTATGGGAACATGTGTCTAAATCGCCTATCTTTTTTAATATATTCGGTGAAGAAATCTCATCCAATTTAACCTTGTTTATCTCGGTCGTTGATGGTAATTCTGCCACACCAATATGTACTTCGTTCAAGTAAACACCATCTACTTGATGTTTCTTTATTTGCTCTATTAAAAACGGAATCCAATCAACTCCAAGGCCATCTATCCAATAGTATACATCAATATCTTCCCTGTTGTGTAATATTGTTTTTACAGTCTTAAAGTTGTTATACCATATCTCAAACGAGGTCGATGAAGAATTTTTATCTAAAATCAATTGAGAAATCAAATCTGTTGGTCTATTGGAGATTTTAGATTTGCGGTATTCATCCATGTATGAATTAATCCAAATATTCTCAGTATCTACATTTAATTTGGATAAAGATGTATATGAATATAATTCTGGATACAAAAACTGAATTTTTTCTCTTGAAATTAAACCTCGTCCTAACCACTCTATCATTAGCTGTCGTTCAGAGTATGTTAAAGGTGTAATATATTTCATCGCAGTCTGATATCCTCGTTCAGGATCTATGGCGATTGAATTCAACTTACTATAAACCTTGTTTTCTGCAAGTTCCGTGATTTTAACATCAAATTTCATCGCTTCCATCAACATTATTCTGCGTTCCTGAAGCGATTCTTCATTCAATGGTTCTTCATAAATCAATGTTTCTAGCAGAGAAAACAATTCAGTAGTACTTTGTGAATTACATAGTCTTAGAACTCTATTTAGATAACTCTCTTCACCATTTTTAAATAGATAATAGTTCTTAAGCAACCAGCGTGAAAAATCATCTTGATATTCAAACCAAATATGTATGAAATCAATTTCGTTGTTAAGAACATACGAATTAAATCTCTTGTGTACGAATGATTCAAAGGTAAATGTTGATATATCGATATTAGACGCAAGTTGTTCCCAATACTTAATATCTTCATGTCCTAATTGTAGACAGCCAAAATCAAACTCAAGTCCTTTTGTAAGAAACTCAAATACGTTGCTACAAATCACATAATCGAAAGCATTATCAGGATGTGCATTATGAGCGTTGTCAAAAATCGTTTTTGAACTACAAATTATTTGATTCTTAACCTTATTGCCAACTTTCCATAAAGCAATCCATTCTCTCATATTGCGACAAATGGTAAATTTCTCATCTAACGATTGTATCCCATACGTACTATTGTTTGTCAATATGAGTTTATATTTAGCAGTATTTTTTCCAGAACGATACTCCCAAATATGAATGTTAGGATCACTTTTGAAGTGATTCATTTTACTTTGCATCCCAATAATTGGAATGTATACTCTTTGATGGTCTAATTGTGCTTCTTCTGGAGAAGATATCAATCTGATTGTTTTAACTAATGAATTAAATTCTTTATAATGCTCATTATCATAGAATCTAGTTATCTCAGAAAATGGAGCAATTACAAAATCGTTAGATGGAAGGTGTTCTATATACTCGTTAAATCTATCTGCTAATTGTGAATATGTCATTAACTCATCATCATTGCCCTCGTCCATCCATTTGTCCATACCTTGCACAAAAACGCAATGATTACTACATTCTTGTACGAATGCATTAAAATCATTAAAGCTCTCAAATAAGACAAAGCGTAGTGGATAACGGTTACGGAGAGAGCACTCTGCGCCTGTCCAATTTTTATCTATCTCAATTTCTTGATATAGTTCCTCTACAGAATCAATGACCTTGTACATAATTGACTATGAATTAATTTTATCCAACAACCATTCATTATTGGTATCACATAACTTTAAAAGCATATCTTTCGCTTCATCCAATGAGGAAATCTTAGATATTCTTTCTTTTGCTTTCAGACGCTTTTCAGACACAACGTCAGGGTTAATGACTGGCTGCTCATTAGGTTTGCTTGGCTCAACATGAATAGGCTCATTCGCTAAGTTTTGTTTCTTTAGCCTCCATTTTAAGGCAGATGTATTTACTTCTTCTTCTGTCCAATAACCAACAGTTGATTCAAGATACCCTGTAATAAAATTCCTAACTTCCTCAATCTCACTTTCTTTGATATTGAGATCTTCTATTTGCATCAAGAAATTCTTGAAGCCATCATTAAATGCAGCATCAACATTGAGGATATTCTTCATTTCTATCCTCAATTCTTCTATTAAAGATAATGTTTGATTTACAAGAGCTGGATTACGTAGTTCACGCTCCATACAAATTTGAACAATATCATCAATCAAAGTCTTTATGCTATCGCTAATAGAAACAGTTATAGGCAAACTTGCAAATGCTGAAGAGGAAGCATACTTCAATGTCCACAAAGGATTATTTTTCTTAGCCAGGAAGTCACCTGTTATGGCAAAACGAGCATCTTTCAAACTTGTAACATCGGAATAAGTATTTCCTTTGTTATTCAATTTGAATAAAGATATCAACTCTTTACACAATTTACCTTCTTCAGGAGTTTGGAATTTGAAGTTCAGTTTGTTATTTGACTTATTGTCATCCCATACCTTAAACAACAGCACAATATCATCGATAAGAGCATTGGCATCTCTCGGTTTACCTTGTGGATCAAATACCTTATTGACCCAAGGTCTAAGAGCGAAAGCCATAATACCCATAGCAGCAAAACTACCATAAAAACCATATGGTGGCTGTGTTAGTATTGAGAATTTATCATCAAAGTTAAATGGCAGACTCTTATCTGCATACTTGATAATCTTATTTACTTTATCACATGCTGCCTTAAACGGATGATCATCCGAAACTTCTGATTTCCAATTAAGGTTTTCATCCAAGCAATCTTGAATTAGATATTGCACTGGACGCATTTGCTGATTGATGCTAATGAACTCACTTTTCGTTGTTGCAAAAAGAAAAGTTCTTACCATTTCCTTAGAGTTCTGTTGTTTCCAGAATGTCAAAGGTGCTTTTTGTCTTAATATCTCATGTGCGTCTGGTCCATAAGGGAAGATAACAGGTGTTATAGATGAATTAACTATAGAAGATAAATGCTTTACAGAAATAGGTCGCTTATCTTCTCCATTAATATATACAGTAGCATTATTCCTTTGAACAGATTCCATCCATTCTTTAACCATTGCCATAGCATGGTCTTTATGAACCTTTTGCTGATCTAAAAATCCATGACTACTTGCACAAGCATAGTTTGCTTGAAATTCAACAAACTGCTCGTATTTGGCATCAGTCATCACTTCATCAAAGACAATAAAAACTATGTTCTTCAAGTCCCTATCATCTTCGTCAACTGAACATTTCTCTGCAAAAGTACGTAAAGTCGCTAATTCAGTATTATTGCGAGCTAACAATAAAGCAAAGAATAAGCTGCTACTTTTGTTCTCTTTCTTACCATTCTTGATTTGACTACGCAATTGAGATTCGTTTTGAACATCAGAATAGAACTTAAATGCAAATGGCCTAATGACTTTTTGCATAAATTTCTTCTCAAATATAGTCTTGGCGACATCCGAAAATTTAAGAATTTGGTGAGTAAAACGATATTGAACATTTCGCATCTCAATCTTTTTCTCCTCAATTTCTCCAGATGGTAATGCCGAGAATTGCACAGAGTAAAGGCCGCCAGGAGCGCGTTGAATTACACCATTCTCATTAAACCAATTAAGAATTCCATCAACAGTATCACCATAAGTTGTGCCTGCAAATAGTGAGCGAATGTTATCCTCGGAAGGTGTGACAAGTCCGTTATTATTTTCTCCTGAGACATTGTTAAATGCATTAAGTAAGAGAATACCCTTGAATACAGCAAAGTAATCATTTCCTATACTACTTACCAACTGCACATACGAGTTATATCGCTCGGTTACTGCACCATAGTTGGTAACATCATCTTGGAAAACTTTCAACACATAATCCCATAGATAATCGGCTGTGATTGTTTCTCCATTGAAGAATAAATCCTCATTATCTAAAAAAGCTCTAATTGCATCATTTTGTCCTAAAAACTCAAATACACTTCGACTTGAGGAACCTACTACTGTAGCATAATGAGTTGCCAGATTCGCGGTTCCCGGATGTAGTGGGAATAAGTTTAATAAATCCTCTTTAGTTGATAATGTGTCATTACTTGTTGCTGTGAAGATTTCCAACAATTGTGGATTCATAGAGTAGAATGATTGGCTCATCTTTGAATGACGTTCTTTGTCTACAATCTCAAATTTTCTAGACATAATTTTAAATGCCGACACAGACTCCATGTTGTATTTCATTCGATGATATCTACCATCAGTCTGTTTTAATTGTTCCGAATCTATTCCATTAAATGCAGAAGGGTGAGAAATCAGGAATATATATGAGTTATTATCCTCATTCATAAATTTCTCAGCAACATCCTGTAACTCTTTAAGTACAGGCACACCGATAGGATCTGTCATCACATCAGTAAACTCATCCCAGATAATTAACAGTCCATTGTACTCACCTAATTCGACTAATTTATCTTGTACTTCAATCAACCATTGCTTTAGGCTCTCGTTATTCATTCTAACATCCAAACCCGCAACGCGCAAAGTGTCAGTTACACGATGGAACGTACCAAGATCGCCAGTCGTGAGTTTTGAAATAAGTTGTTCTGTTGTGGATACGATGGATGATAGAAGTGTACTAGTCTCTATTCTATGTTTCCAAATTTCTGGCTCCTTATTGATTTGTTCAATGTAATTTTCGAAATCAGTGGGGACACAAATATTAATTCCATTATTCTTCAAAGTAGATGTAACCGCTTTTTGAAGAAGCAATGCAAGGTCAGATGTATGAGTCATTGCCCCCAAGCCATATAACTTAACAGGTAACAATCTCTTTTCTTCTCGTAGTTTATATATGGCTTGACGAATAGAATCAAATTTGCTGTCACCAAATTCATAATCTACCCATTCTCTAATGCCATCTATATCATCACACAATAAGTGGCTTATTACAGCGACAGCGTGACTTTTACCTGTACCATAGGTGCCATTAATCCAGAATGACTTATGATTATCAATATCATTGCCACGAACTGACTTAAGTACAGTCCGTAGAACGCTATTAAACTGTTCGTTTGGAATAAAGGATGTCCATTCTCCGTCTTTTTCGTCTGCAATGACATAGGCAGCTTTACCGCCACGCAGTTTTATTATATCGCCATACTTAGTAGCCATAGCCAACTATTGTTTTGTTAAGAATCGTGTTATTATATTTCTTCTTATATATTCTCTACTCTCTGCATCTTGCAATATTTCCCACAACTCATCATCGAATTTCGCATACAAGAGATTTTCTCTTAAATATTTTTCCGAAGGCGTATCACCATTATACGGTGGACGATTCTTCTCATACCAAACAAGATGATAAAAATCAGATGAACCAAGATGGTAATAAGGCAATATTATTGGAGTTAACTTTACTTCTTTATAATATCTTGCAAAAGCAGTATATATATCTTTTAATCTGTTATCATTGAACATTATTTTATTTTCATCCAAATCCCCCATAGCAATACATGCAAGGATAGATAGAATAAACAACGGTTTGGCAATAGATTTTCCAGATATGCCATTACCACACTTAATGCTCAAAATTAAATCGTTATATAAATTTACAGTATAAGAATTCATTAGTCTAAAAGTGCTTTCAACACAGCAATTGAGGTTAAATCTTCTCTTAGGGTTATATGATCCAATCCCATATTCAACTCTGTAATAAGTACCCTGTTTTTTTTAGAAGACAAATATCTCAAACTTTTCATTAAATCATTTTTACTAATACCGAATTCTTTATATACACCATATGACTCATCTGAACGATATAAGTCAGATACTCTAAACATTTTTATATCATTGTATTGAGCATATCTGTATATTGAATAAGCAATTGCCTCAGGATTTAAATCAGTATAATTATCTCGTCTATATGAATTGCCTTTTTCTTCTTGTACGACACATTGATGAAACTCTTCACCAATTGGAGAATATTTAAAACTTTGCATTAAAGCCTGAATTGCATATGTAATAGTCGTTTCCTTAAATGTTTGCTGAAAATACTCAATCGCTAGTTTGTCTAAACTTTTGCGTGAAAATTCCGTCATATGTGCAAATGTCTTAATATACCATCTAACAAGTGGACTATTATATGCTAGATTAATGTATATAAGCTCCCACAATAAAGTTGTAGAATTTTTATTTATCTCAACACACAATTCACCAAATGGAGTTAGGCAGTTTTTATCATCAATAATTTCCGCATCTTTTAACCATGCTTTAAAACTTGGAACTTGCTTAACTCCGAGCACATTGTCTGACCAAAAATCCGAGGGGGATGATAAATATTGATCTACCCACTCTTGATGTATTCCAAATGTTCCGTATTTTGATATTTTCATATTTGATATATTGGTATCTGTTGGTTTTAACATTGAATCTGCTACAATACATCCAACATTGTGGTACTCTAAACATTTATGGCAATGCGTGCAAAGTTCTTTATTTATCACGACTTCAGGATACACAGACAAGACTCCTGTAGGGCATTCAAGTTCACAAGCTTCGCAATTGATGCAATAAGATGTTTTATTGATCATACGACGAAGATAGTATCGTAACTGAATGTTATTGTTGTCATATAAGATAAATGAAAAATCAGACTTATTCTCGCCATAACGGACCTCAAATTGAAAGACTTCTTTCTCAAATAATAATTCTCCAGTAGTTACATTATTCCTATCGCTTATACTGTATTTCCCGACAGCATGAAGCCAAGTAAATACATCTTTTTGTGCGTCCTTAACTTTTGCTTCCCATCTAGTTGATGAGGATATATATTGAACAGATGTTGTAGATTGAGAAAATTTACCACTACCTCTCAATCGCCATCGTCTATCAGATATATATTCATCTTTGTTAGGTATTTTTCGTTCTTCCACAACACGTTCTATCCTAGACAAAAATGGTTGTAAATTATCAGGATAACATTTACTCACAATCATATCATCCCAAGGAGAACCAAATGGACACAAAATACATCCAACTCTAGGTTTTCCACAGCGATAGGCATTGTTAATGGGTAGCTGATGTCTAAATAAATACAAGAAAACTTCCGTAGTATTCCATCTTAAAATTGGACGTGCATTTATAACAAAGCTATGTTTTACCCCTTTGCCAATACGATTATAATCACTTCGCTTCGCAGATTCTTCCGCACGTACTCCTTCAAAAGCTAAAAATTTTGCATTCTTTCGATATCCTTGCTTTAGCATACGATATAATGGAGCTGTTTTCATTACTGAACAACACCAACGATGTGTATCACTAGGAGTACCAATCTTATCCCAATAATTAAGTACAGACTCGTGATTACGGACCATTAGGAATTTAAGCGCAGGAAATTTCTGCTTATAATATTCCTGAACCTCTTCATACAAACTTAATGAAGGTGGGAGTTCATATCCAGTATCGCTGTAAATTACTTCAAAATCTGTAGGTGGAATAGTGCGTGTACACAAGTCTAAAACCACCTGACTGTCTTTACCTCCAGAAAAGGACGCAATAAACCTATCAATTTTAGTTGACAATAAAGCCTTTTTACCTTCCGACTCTGCCACATCCATTGGCATTATATCGAAACTGTCACAATCTTGTTTAACAATGACCATCCTCTTTTTGCTATTTTTCTCCAGCTTATTAGCCATTGCCTCAAAATCTAACTTATTGGCATCTGCTTTATTGTATGTTTTGTTTACCTTGGTATATTCTGTGTATATATCCCGAATAAACTCTATTGCTTCGTTTTCTAAAACAAACATCAAATCAGAAGTTCGTTTCAACATCTTTTTCATATCTACAGGGATTAAGTCCATTGGTTTAATCCCTGTATTAAAGTCAAGAGTCGGTTCTATATATATATTGGCACCTTTAGCATCAAAGATATGCTTGCCACGGTAATAATATTGTTTGTTGACTGCCCACATTATTGGCTCCTCGCAATGAGGATAATTCCAACCATGTTCATTCAACCTTAACAAATCCAGTTCTTCATAAAACACAGGGCGTGGCGGTATGCCAATCGTGCCGTCTACAATGCGAGGATGCAACAATACTCCTCCCGTCTCTTCGTCCCACGTTATTTTGTACATCTCCTTATTCTATAATTACTAATTGTGATAGTTCAACATCAAGGAGTTTCGCTATCTTAATATATGTTTCCATTGTTGTCTGACAAGCATTCGTGCACCACTTTGAATCAGTTGTAGGTGCACATCCTAATTGTTCATCCAGCCATTTATTTGTTCTTTTCTTCTCAGCAAGAACAACCTTGAGTCTATTTATATCCTTATCCATAATAGTCTATTTGTTGTACAAAATTAATAAAATCCTTTTGTATAAGGATATATATTGAGAATTAATTTGCATTCACGGGAATTAAATTAGCTAAGGCGGAAGTCATTAGAATACATAGTGAAGTGATTTGTTCTGTAACATTGCTAGATATAGACTGTAACTCTGTATTGGTTCCAGCAATCATTTGCTGAACATTAGTCTTTTGTTCTTCAAGCAGACCTGTAGAAAGTGAAGACATTTTATCTGTCAAAGTCTCAAGAGTATCCGCACACTTCTTGAACTGCTATTCGCCAAAGGCTTTAATGTTCTGTTCAATCTGACCATGCATCTTAGTAAAGATGTCATCCATTCTTTTCACAAAGTCATTGATAAATTGTTAGAGAATCTTACTTTGTAGGCTAATAGTAGTATTGAGTCGTTCATTATAGACTTCATTTTTGGTACTTTGCTCTACAAGTTGCTGTGAAATTCTTGTTAGAGATTCATTTGTTGTAGTTGACAACAGAGTAAGATTATATAGACACTCCTCTGGTGTTTGAAGGTTAATATTCTTTTCTAACTTTCGGTATTTGAATGAATACAGTATTTTACATACGGCAGTAGCGATAAAGGCACAAATAAGACCTGCAATCGAAGAGGTAAAAGCTGGTACCAAATTTCGAATTATGGTATCTATTTCAAGCGAGTCCTGATTGATGTCGCCTAATGAACTACAAATAGCCACAAATGTTCCCAAGAGACCTAATGAAGTAAATAAGCCTGGTAAACTATTCAGTAATTGTCTGGATCTATTTTTATTGTATATCAATACAAAAATTACAGTTATCACAACGCATATAATAAACACTCTCTTACCTGTCAGTATTACGGCAAGTGGTTCTGGTAACCATTTGAATTCACTTTCTCTCATGACTTATGTTATTGTTTCAATTTGTTATTCTTTGCTAATTATTATTTTGCAAGTGTAATCCATTTTAAAGAAAACAATACGAAAACGAATAATAATTTGCATAATAAAGTAAATCATTTGTTGAATTTTTGATGATTATTTTATAAACTCATCTATTTTTGCATTAATAAAACTGAAAAAACAAGGATAATAAAGAAATTAACAGAATTAAAGTTGTACTTGTAGTAAAGAAGCGGACTGAAAAATGGTTAGCTGAAGCTTTAGACAAAGATCTAGCAACAGTTTTCAAACGGTGCACTAATACAGTACGACCTTTACTTGAAACGTTAAGGCAAATAGCCAAATGTCTTGAGGTTGATGTAAAAGACTTACTCAACTCACAGAATGAATAGATCTCCCGCATATCCTATAGTTTTAATTCTAATGCAAAAGTACTCATATAATTGCGAGTTAGGAATACATGGACGATATATGGACTAAAATGTTAAAGTACGATATTTTGGAATTTTGCGACAATCCTAGTAAAGTGTCACGTTTCCTACGAGTACCTGTACGCTTATGAGTATATATAAACATTATCTAAATATTCCTTGAAACCAAAAACAAATTCCGGTGATATTGCTAAACGTGGTCGTTTCGTTACAATAAATTTCAAAATAGCATAGGTAACTTTGTCTGTTGCCCGAGTTTTCTTGTGATTCGGGATTTTGTGGCTATCTTAACCATATTAGGATAATACTCCAAAAGGGAGTATCTTCTTTGAACTGTCCCATGAATGAATACTCACCATTTTGTGGATTTCAATGGTCAGTTTGGCTTTAATTGCTTGGGCAGATGCCAATGTTTGACAGTCCCGTCCCCCCCCCTTTTTTTTTCTGTTTGAGTTTTTACTCCAATCAAGTAAAGCTTCAGATATTCTTTATTTTGCTTATATTTTGACAGATGTAGATATCAAAACTGATGCTACCATTCACCAACTCCTTTACACGAAGTTTCACAGGCTCTTTTTGTATAATTGTCTTTTTCACCATAATTCGTTCTGTCTAAACAGTTCATTAATCGGGGACGAAACTTTGTTTTTCGAGAGGCAGTTTTTGACCCTCACTTGTACTTCGGGAGACATCGCTGGAAGAAGATTATGTAACGAGGACTCGGTGTAAGGAATAGTAAAAAATAGATAAAGAAAAGTAAGATAAATTTTTGTATTTGACCCATAGAATGAATTTTAATACAAAATTCATTCTATGAATCTTTTTGGCAATGTTACAGAAATATTTTTTATCGTAGATGAGCTTTTACAAGGTTTTAACAGTTGTTATCGTTTTTATAAAACATCTTCTCCATTCCAACGATACTCTCGCGTAAAATTTTTACGTGTTTCAAAAGTGCGTTTCTCGTCTAAAAGAAGTTGCTTTAAAATCCGTCCTGCTGCTTTGCCAGCCTCATTGTGTGCATAGTCACCTATCTGAATTTTCTTTTTATAATGCTCATAAAGATCCATCATTGGCGTATTGTCCCAATTACAATTTGCTCCTCCAAGAAAATCTCTTGTAGCAAACCATTTATTTTCTCCATTTGCTTTTACATTTTTACACCAACTATAAACAGCACCCTGTAAATAATCCTTAACTCTGTTTATTACTTTCTCATCAATTCCATTAACACTGCGAACATCATTTTGTGTTAATATTCTCTTGTTATCTATATCTATAATCATAATATTATATATTTAAAGTTTTTATAAATTTCAATATTTTTAATGCTTGTAATAAAGTATAATCTGATTTATCCATACAAAACACATTGTTTTTTTGCAAAGGTACAAAAAAATATAATCTATTTTCAAAAAAAATGAGAGTTTTTTCTTAAAACAGCAAAATATTATCTATTTATATCTTTTTTATTAAAAATATCCATGACAAATTCTTATTATAGAATTATAAGGTGTAACCCCATAAAAAGCCACTACTTTTTTATGGGTTGGCATAGGTTGTTATGGGGTGTGACAAGTTAGGATAGGGCAAAGCCATTATTTTTTTAAGGGGTTGTGTTAAGTTAGAATAGGTTATTTAAAGTTGGCTTAGATTAAAATAGAGCAAGTGAAAACCGCAGGGTCTTTTTTTAGGATTCTCTATAAAAGACTCTGCAGGCATAGGTTGAATTTGGTACTAATCTATAAAGTTAAAACAGTCTGAGGTTGTGTATTATCTTGTTAGTATTTTGCAATTAGCGGGTTGTTTGATATCGTTATTTGTTATTATTTCTCCATAACCGTCGGCAAGTATTTTCCCGCTTGAAGGATTTTTTACAGAAGTTACTTTGCCGTTTATTGTTGCTTGAACAGAAGAATACTCAAAAGCCAAATCTGCATCTTCTCCAAAAGTGCAATCCTCCAAAATCAAATTCTCACAATAGCAAAGAGGTTGAGTTTGAGTAATTTTACATCTTACTAAGCGTAGATTTTTTGAATACCAAGCAAGATATTCACCATTGATTTCGCTATCATAAACTGTTACGTTTTCTGTATTCCAAAAAGCATCTTTGGTGTTCAAAATAGAATTGTGTATTTCTACATTTTTGCAATACTGAAAAGAATAGTTGCCATTTTGGTGGTAATTGTTGATTTTTATATTTTCACAGTGCATAAAAATATAATCGGCTTTATCTGTTTGCACATTTTCTATTTCTATGTCCTTGCAATGCCATAAGGTCTCAAGAGCGTTAGGGAGTTTTACATTTTTGAGTTTCAAACGTTGCATTTCTCTAAACATCTTAGGTGCTTCCACAGTGCAATCTTCCATCTCTAAATCTGTACTATACCAAAGCGCCGCTCTAGCCCCTTCGGTAAAAAAGCAATCTTTTACCTTGAAGCCGTAAGTTTCCCAAAAAGGATACTTGCCTTCAAATCTACATTTTACTGCTTCTATATTTTTAGTTTCCTTTAAAGCACTTTCTCCGGCGTGTATAATAACATTTTCCAAATATAAATTTTGGGTATGATACAAAGGTCTTTCACCTTCAAATTCTTTATTTATAATCTTTTCCATACTAACTTTACAAGTTTTTTTGTTTAACATTTATAGTAGAATATATGTTTTTGTGTAAAAGTTTTTTACATATATTAAATAACGCAAGACAATAAAAAAATATTTTTATTAAAAATGAAAAAATGAACCCTCCTTTTTAAGGGAGAGTTCATCGTGAAATTTTAAAACTTTCGAAGTCTATTTTCTTAATATGTATTTTTTACTCTTCTTGATGCAGCGTACATAATACGTAATGCTCCTGCTTTTCTCAATTCTTGTTTAACGTCAGTTACATCACCCATTCTTGTATCTCTATCGCATTTTAAAGTTGTAGTTATCAAAGGTTTGTCAGCCTCACTACGAGCAGCACGCTCACTCTCTACGAAAGCAACAATATCACTTACTTCACTCAATTGGTCATTCAATTGAATACGAGTACCTGTACCATATTTTGGGTCAATAGGTTCTCCTATATAGATATTGCTCGCAAGAGATTTTTTCTCCAATTTTTGTATTTCGGAAGCCTGAGGTACGGTAATTTTAACCATCAAAGAACTTTCTCTCATCGTAGAGATAACCATAAAGAAGAACAAGAACATAAACACAATATCAGACATTGAACTCGTGTTCATTGCAGGCAATTCCTTGCCACTTTCTTTTGTAAATCTTGCCATACTTTTTTTCCTCCTTTACTTTTTCTTATCACCTACATTCTTTGGCTCTGCCTCTGATATAGCAGCCGGAATGGCTTTGTCTATAGCCTCCTTTTGCTCATTAGTACAGTCCATATAATTACGAGAAAACTTATCCTTAGCCAAATCGTTTCTCAATTCATTGACCGCAGCCACCAACTCGTTTTGAACTTGAAGATACATCTTGTAAGAAGTACCCCTGTCATTTTGCAATGATATAACGCCTTGAGAAACATCATAATCTCCTATCAAATCTATACGTTGACGTTTCTTCTCCGGCAAATTGGTAGCGTTGGCAGGATTGGCAAGGAATTCTTTCGTTCTCTCCTTCAGTGAATTGATATCACCGGGTTCTCCATTCACAAGTAATTGGTCGTTCATATTTACAAGAACAACAAACGTATTTCTTTTGTGAATATCCGGCGGTTTTACCGAAGGGTCAGATGGCGGTGGCAAACGTCTTTGTATACCCATATCCGTATTGATAGAAGAGGTCAACAGGAAGAAAGTCAATAACAAAAACGAAATGTCCGACATTGACGAAGAATTTAACGCAGGTAACCCTTTTTTCCTTTTTCTTGCCATAATAACTTTATTTTAAACGTTTTGCTACTTCTGCAAAAATAACAGATAATATAAGTCCGAAGAACAATATATAAGCCGTATATAAACCAGCACCCACTATTTTTGAAGAAGAATAATCTGCTCCGGTTTTCTCAAATACTATTTGTGGAATATCGGTTCCGGAGGCTATAAAATAAGATACAATAAAGGCCACTATGGTTATGGCTAAAATAACCAAATATCTTGCCTTAACGGTTATAGCATCTTTTATAAGAAATATTACACCTGTTATTGTGGAACAAATAATCAATATCGCTGCAGTCCAATATGCAAAAGACCAGCATACATTGGCAAACCCTGTAGGCTCAAGCCCCATATCGTCAGTCTTAGTCAAAGCATATCCAATGGCTGCCAATGAAGCCAATACGGATATTATCATTGCAATGATTAAAACTATTCTTTTTTCTTTTTTCATTTATTTATCCTCCTTGGTTTTATATTTAAGTAAATTCACATATCTATATCACTCGCAATATAGATGATTTAATATCAAATAAATTTACTTTCTATTCTTTACCAAGATGTCCATAAATGATATAGAAGCATCTTCCATTGTAGAAACCAAACTTTCTATTTTTGACATTAAATAGTTATAGCAAACTTGAAGTATCAACGCAACGATAAGACCAAAGACTGTTGTAATCAACGCCACTTTCATACCGCCGGCAACGACTGTTGGAGAAATATCACCTGCTTTTTCTATATCATCAAATGCTTGTACCATACCGACAACAGTACCCAAGAAACCCAAAGATGGAGCAATAGCAATAAACAAAGATATCCAAACCATATTGCTCTCCAATCTTGCCATCTGAACACCGCCATAAGAGGTAATTGCTTTCTCAACGTCTTCCAAACCATTGTCAACTCTGTCCAAACCTTGGAAGAAAATGGAAGCAACAGGACCTCTTGTGTTTTTGCATACTTCTTTAGCAGCATTATAATTTCCCGCTACAACATTGTCCTCTATGTTTTTAAGAAGTTTATCAACGTTTGTAGTTGCAAGATTCAAATAAATAATTCTCTCTATAACCAAGCCTATACCAAGTATCAAACAAATAAGAATAGGTGTCATCCAACCAACACCACCCTCTATGTACTTAGTTTTAAGAACCTGATGGAAAGATTGCTTTTCTGAATCAGTCGTCTCCTCTACAGCAGGAGTTTGTTCTGCGGTAGCAGTCGTTTGAGAAACCGTAGTCTCAGAAGCAGTTGTTTCTGATGTGGTTGCATTTTTGTCTTGTGCATACGCAACGTTTACAAATAGTGTCAATAAAAATACCATTGACAAACAAGCAAATACTTTTTTCATGACTTTTTTGAATTGTTTTAATTATTTTACTCTTTTAATTTCATTAAATTTCTGTAATGTGCAAATTTACAACCTTATTTTAAAAATACAATAATAATTTATCTTTTTTTTGCAATCACTTTCTCTTAACTACTTATTTTCAATAACTAAGACTTTGTCTATTCTCACCCCCTCCATCTTCAAAATTCTAATTGTCAAGTTTTCCCACTTGATTTCGTCATTAACTTTTGGAGGTTTACCTGTTTGAGACAAAATAAGTCCGCTAAGTGTATCATAATCATATTCCGAAAATTTTTCTTTCATATTGAAATGTGAAAGAAAATCATAAAAAGAATATTGTCCATCTACCACAAAGGAGCCATCACCTTGTTTAACAAATTCCGGATTTTCATCGGCATCTTGTAAATCGGAGGAGTTATCAATCAATGCTTCCAAAATATCATTCATTGTAACCATTCCTTGTACTATGCCAAACTCATCTATAATGAAAGCATAGTGTATTTTTGTTTTTTTGAAGATTTCCAAAACATCATAGACCCCGACACTTTCGTGTAAAAAATTAGGTTCTCTCATCAAAGAAGATAAAACCATTTCACTATTGTCAAATTCTCTTATAATATCTTTTATATAAATAACTCCTACGATATTGTCCAAACTTTTATCCACAACCGGGTATATATAATGCACTCCGTGTGAGAGTTTTTGCATTATGGAGGATATTGTATCGTTTTTTTCAAAGTATTCCAAATCTGCACGAGGTGTCATCAATGAAACTATTCCTCTATCGTCCAAATCAAAAACGCGATTTACTATTTTTTGCTCCTTGTCGTCTATCTCACCCGCAGAGGCACTTTCTTTTATAATAGACCTTATCTCCTCTTCTGTGGCATTTTCACTATCCTTTGGCTTATAACCCAAAAGCGAATATATCGCATTGGTGGTTTTACTAAGCAACCAAACAAATGGGAAAGCAAGTTTTGACAAAAAAGATAAAGGCCCAACTATAAAAGAGGCAACTCTTTCAGGATTAGTCATTCCTATACGCTTAGGCACAAGTTCTCCCAATATCAGCATAACAAAAGTTTCCACTACAACAATTACCACTCTTGCTATTATAACGGCGTATGTGGTCTCTATATTTAGATTTTTCAGCAATTCAGCCAATTTGCCCACATATTGCTCACCCGTGTACAAACCTATTATCAATCCTATTGTGGTTATTGCTATTTGTATGGTGGATAAAAAATTATCAGGATTGTCCTTTATCTTAAGTATTGTTTCCGCTTTTTTATTTCCTTCTTTCAAAGAAGCATCCAATTTGCTTTTACGAGAGGACACGACAGCAATCTCTGACATGGAGAAAAAGCCATTTAACAATATAAAGACCAAAATTATAATTATTTCCATAGTAAATTATTCGGATTTTTCTTTTGATGAATTGATTTTGGGAAATATTATGGAAATCAATAGCATAAACACACCTATGGTTATGCTTGTATCTGCAAAATTAAATATGGCATTGAAAAATCTAAAATTTTCTCCTCCACATATCGGCATCCATTCCGGCCAAGTGGTATCTATGATAGGAAAGTAAAACATATCAACCACTCTACCATAAAATAAGGGCGCATATCCCTCTTTTGCAAACAAAGTAGCGGGAGCAAATATTGTGCTTTCGTTGAATATAACTCCGTAAAACACAGAATCAATAATATTGCCTACCGCACCGGCAAAAATAAGTGCAAAAGAGTATATTATAATTTTTCTTTCTCCTTTTTTTATCAACCTACTCATATAGGCAAAAATCAGTATTGAAAGTATTATACGCAAAAAGGTTAACAGAATCTTCCCAAACCTATCTCCAAAATTAACACCAAACGCCATACCTTTATTTTCCAAAAAGTGAAGCCTAAACCAATCCAATCCGAAAACCTTTATATCGTCTCCAATAGCAAAATGGGTTTTGATATAGATTTTTATCGCTTGGTCTATAATCAAAATCAGAACAATAAGAAGTAAGGGCTTCTTTAAATCTTTCATTAAAAAAATAACTCTATAAAATACTCTCTTTTTTTATACTCTTGTGAGTACTATCTGCCATTTTTATTTTGTTGCATCTTGGCCTCTATACTCAAAGTTGCATGAGGAACAAGTTTTAACCTTTCCTTTGGAATAAGTTTACCTGTTACTCTGCATATTCCGTATGTTTTATTTTCAATTCTTACAAGAGCCGCTTCCAAGTCTTTTATATATTTTTGTTGGCGTAGAGCCAAACGTGCATTCTCTTCCTTAAGTTGTACGTTGGTACTTTCTTCCTCCATAGCCTTAAATACAGGAGAGGTATCATCCGTACCATTTGCGTTAGAGTGAAACGCTTCCGCCTTTAATTCTTCCAAATTAGCCTTTGCTACTTTTAATTTGGATATTATCAGCTCTTTAAACTCTTGCAATTCTTCATCAGAGTATCGTGTTTTCTCATTCATTTCTTTGTCTCTCTACAAATTTAATGGTGCAAAATTATAAAAATAATTGCAAACAATGTTTTATATGTTATAAAAAACACAAATATTTTTACTTCAACAATAAAAATTTGATATAGTAAATATATTTTGATACGTTAATATGTTTTGTCAAACTAAAAAAAACATATAAAACTCATAGTTTCGCACTCGCAACAATGCAAAAAAAACAAACACTGAAATTTATTCAATGTTTGTTCCTTTTTTTTGTTAATGTTGTTCGAGGCTTATTTCATTATTTTTTTGCCTTCAGACCATGCACCACCGACTTTTTCTCCTACTACTCTATAATAGTTTTTGCTACTATCAAACATTATAGGTTGTAATTTGTCTAAATCAACATTGCCGTTTTCGTCAAGTATGCTTTCATCTGCTTGCATATTGACAATTTCTCCCACAACGCGAGTTTCGTTTAATGATGTTTTTTGTATTTCAACAACCTTGCACTCCACAGTCAAAGGATATTCAACAATTACAGGTGCATCTACAAATTTGCTTTTCTCTACGTGCATACCTGCTTTTTCAATCTTTTTAGGTTCTTTTTTTGCAGATATGATGCCAAAATAATCGCTTTCAGCAACGTGCTTTTTGTCAGCAAAACTTACCGTAAAAGCTTTCTTTAATTCAATGTTTTCCGTTGTTTGATGGTTGCTAAGATTAAAACAAATGTGTTTAGGACCACACTGACCGCCCCAAGCGGCATTCATTGCATCCGGGTTGCCATTTGCGTCATAAGTCGCTATTATCAACACAGGTAACGGTGTTATAACGGCTTTGTTTGTAAAATTTTTCTTTGTACTCTTCATAGTTGTTTGTGCATTTAAAATTGTTATACCTATTATTAAGGCACTTACTATTAAAATAAATCTTTTCATATTAAAATATGTTAAACTCATTATTCAACGCAAGAATCAAATATTTTATTGCATAAATATTTTTGTCGTTATAAAACCACAAAGTATAAAACACAAAAAACATCCCTATTTCAAGGATGTTTTATTATTGTATAAGATGAATTAAAAATTATTTTATAATTTAACCAATCCTGCAAAGCCCATAAATGCCATTGCAAGAATGCCGGCAGAAATAAGAGATATAGGTGCTCCCTTCATTCCTTTTGGCATATCCATCAATTCCAAATGTTCTCTTATTCCAGCAAAAATTATCAGTGCAAGAGTAAAGCCCACGGCAATAGAAAAACTATACATCAAACCTTGTAAAAGAGCAAACTCTTTTTGAATAACAACAATTGCAATACCCAACACTGCACAATTTGTAGTTATAAGCGGAAGAAAAACTCCCAAAGATTGATACAAGGCGGGAGATATTTTTTTGAGTACTATTTCAACCATTTGCACCAGAGCGGCAATAACAAGTATAAACATTATTGTTTGCAAAAACTCAAGATGTAAAGGTACTAAAAGATAGTACTGTATAGGGTAAGTAACCAAAGTGGCTAATGTCATCACAAAAACAACAGCCAACCCCATACCTGTTGCCGTACTTACCTTATTGGAAACTCCCAAAAAAGGACAAATACCCAAGAATTGACTCAAAACCACATTACTTACAAAAACTGCAAAAATAAAAATCTTTAAATATTCCATAATTTCACATATTTTTAAGTTGCAAAGTTAGTAAAATAAAATAAACTTGTATTTATATTTTCTTACTTTTTTATAGAAAAAGAATTTTTATTGTTTGTTTTTGAGTTGAAAATTTTAAGTTTTAAGTATTTTGACTTATCTTTGCAAAACAAGAATGTTAACATAATAAGTAATTAAAAAGAGATATAACAATGAGAAGAAATATAGTAGCTGGCAATTGGAAGATGAATAAAAACTTTGCCGAAGCGGATGACCTTATAAATTCCATAGAAGAAACCCTTAGGCAATATGACACCACGGATGTGGATATTATAGTTTGTCCGCCTTTCCCTTATTTGGAATTGGTTAGTGATGTAAGCGAGGATGCAAACTTTTTTGTGGGTGCTCAGAATGTTGCAAAATTTGATAATGGAGCCTATACTGGGGAAATTTCAGCCTCTATGTTGAAGAGTATGGCGGTGGACTACTGTATAGTAGGGCATAGCGAAAGAAGAAAATACTTCTTTGAGACTAATCAAGATATTGCTCTCAAAATAGATTTGTTGTTAAAAGAAGATATTACCCCAATAATTTGTGTGGGAGAAAGTTTGGAAGAAAGAGAGTGTGGAAAACACTTTGAGATAATACGCAAACAAGTGGAAGAGGGAATATTTCATCTTAAAGCAGAGGATATGCAAAGATGTATAATTGCCTACGAACCTGTTTGGGCAATAGGTACGGGAAAGACAGCCACAAAAGAGCAAGCACAAGAAATACACGCTTTTATTCGCAGGCTTATAGAGGAAAAATATAATGACGATGTTGCACAAGAGGTTTCTATTCTTTACGGAGGAAGTTGTAATCCAAAAAATGCTTCTGAGTTGTTTTCAATGAAGGATGTAGATGGAGGACTTATAGGTGGGGCATCTTTAAAGGCCAAAGACTTTATTGAAATTGCTTGTAGTTTCTAAAATATTTTGTTCTTTTTCTTTCCTTGCAATGTAAAAAAAACAGACATTGCAAGGAAAGATTTATATTGTTTTTATAGATGAATTACATACAAGTTTCTTTTTTTATAAATGGAGAAAAAGACTGGAGGATAGAGTTATTTAAAGACGCTTTGTTAGAAGTCGGGTTTGAAAGTTTTGTTGATAACGAAAATGGTTTTGATGCCTATGCGCCACAAAAAGATTTTAAAGAATGTTTAATACCGCAAATAATAGACACCTCCTTTTTTGACGATAAAAATAAAATAAAATATTCTTCCAAATTGATAGAAGACCAAAATTGGAATTCCTTATGGGAAGAGACTTCTCCAAGTGTAAAATTTGATAACAGGTGTCTTATTCGTAAGAGTACCCAACCACAAGGAAATACTTTGTACGATATTATAATCAATCCCCGTCAAAGTTTTGGCACAGCCACACACCCTACTACTTATATGATAATAGATTTGCTTTTGTCTATGAATATGAGAGACAAACAAGTTATGGATATGGGCTGTGGTACAGGAGTTTTGGGAATACTTGCAAAAAAAATGGGAGCCGACTATGTAGAGGCTATTGATATAGACTCTTGGGCTTTTCAAAATACTTTGGACAACGCTTTGGCAAATGATGTACAAATAGTTGTCAAACAGGGCGGTTCTGAAGTTATAAGCAGAGAAAAAGAATTTGATGTTTTTATAGCAAATATAAACCTTAATATTCTAAAAGAAAACCTCCCTCTCTACAACAAACATATAAAGAAAGGTGGAATATTGATATTGAGTGGTTTTTATCAAGAGGATATTAAAGAAATGGAAAAATTTACTTCCAATTTTGGTTACAAACTAATAAATACAAAAGAAAAGGACTCTTGGGCTTTAATGCTTTTGCAGGCATGATTTTTTATTTGTATTCTCTATCTGTTGCTACACAAGTAGCCTATAAATAAATATCAATAAGTCCCTCGGGTGCTTTAATTTTTATGACTTTGTTGTTTCTGTCTACTTCTTTAATAACTTCATCAATGATAGGCATAAGAATTTCTTTTCCTTTATTGTCTATGGACATTATGGGTTGAGTCGTATTGTCATATATTTCTTTTACAATTCCTATATTTCCCTTTTCTTCATCCACTACACTGTAACCTATAATTTCATGAAAATAAAATTTGTTTCCCTCCAATTTTGGCAACATTTCCAATGGAAGATACAAATCCCTGCCTATCAACAAATTGCTTTCCTCTACTGTAACATCGGCAAATTTTACAACAACTTTATTTGCGTGCGGTCTTATGGATTCTATATTGTATTTGACCAAACGCTTATTTATTTCAATATAAACAAAGTCCAAATCCAAATATTCCTCAGGTTCATCAACATCAAAAAACAAAACCAACTCTCCTTTGTATGAAAAAGGTTTTGCAACCCTACCCAAATAAAAACAATCTTTCTTTGTCATATTATGTTGTTTATCAAAAAAGGCTGTTGTTATTTCTTTGATAACAACAGCCACTAAAAATTTATACCATTAACTATTCTGCTTGAGATGGTGTTTCGGAAGTGTTTTCTGCACTTTCTTCGGTAGTAGCCTGTGCCTGTTCTGCTTGTTTTGCTACTGCTGCCGCTCTTTTTTCTGCAAGAGTTTGTGCTTTCTTTTGATTTACTTCCTCTTCGTGTTTAAGGGCTTCTTTTCTACGAGCAATTTTATCACTATTCAATTTAGAAACCTTTTCTGCCATTTGTTTCTCCTTTTGCTCCATAAAGTCTGCATATCTTTTATCTGCAACCTCTTGTGAAAAAGCACCTTTTTCTACTCCTCTTAGTAGGTGATATTTGTACAATACCCCTTTAAATCTTAGCAAGGAACGAACCGTATCCGTAGGTTGAGCACCATTGTGCAACCAAGTACATGCTCTATCTGCGTTAACAACCACAGTTGCCGGATTGGTCAATGGGTTGTATGTTCCTATTTTTTCTATAAATTTTCCGTCACGTGCTGCACGAGCATCCGCAATTACTATATGATAAAAAGGTTGTCCTTTCTTACCATGTCTCTGTAATCTAATCTTTACTGCCATTTTTATTTATATTTAATTATTTCAGTCTGCAAAATTAGTATTTTTATACATACCCACCAAATTATATCACAAAAAATTACCAAACCTCTTCCACATCCCACGACTTTCGTACATTGATAGGCTTTGGAAAAAATAAAACTTTTTCGGCTTGTTGGTGCTGAAAAAAATTGTTGCCGTCCCATTTTCCATTTGTATTTTCGTCTATTATGGCTCGGAGTTTATATTTGCCCTCTTTTAAATAATCAAAAGTCAAAACACTATCCAAAGTAATCAGGTTATTACCAACTTGTGCCCCTTTCTCGTCAAAAAGAGTGTATATTATTTGCTTATTTTTCAGTAAAGTGTCCTTTATATTAAAAATAAGTTTTGAGTAGTCATTTGCCTTATCCGTTGAAAAATCTACAACCAATTTTTCGTTTGTTTCTCCTCTAAAATTATTTACAACATTGGAATCTATAACAAGTCGGTAGTTTTTATTTTCTTTCAATTTATAATCGCTAATCAATTGTTTATCATTATCAGTTTTTGAGTAAAAATCAATAAAAGAGGAATCTGTTGCGGTTTTTATTTCTGCTCTTATTGGCAAGATAGCCTTGTCTATGGGAAAAGGAATATTCAAAGTCAAAGAATCATAGTAAGCCAAATCCTTGCTTGGTAAAGAAAAAGCAAAAGTACTATCTTTGTTTTTCTTCTTTGAAGTATATGTAAGTTCGGTTTCTTCCACAAAATTTTTATCCGCAATTTTCAAACTTACACTATCAAACTTGCCTTTGTCAATAATATAAACGTTTACTTGTGAAGAGGTATCGGTAAGTTTTTTGTTGATAATAAAATTGTCGGTCTGTGGTTTTGTAAAAGTTATTTGCAAACTATCGCTAACGGGTCGCGAAAAAGAAAGAAAAATTTCTTTTTCAGATAAAAATTTTGCTTCCGAAAGTTTCATAACGCTATCCTTTGCCGTGGTAAAATACAGAGTATCTCCTTTAAAAAGAGTATCATTGTTTTTTTTCGCTTCCACCCTTTGCGAGGCAAAGGCTATGGACTCGGTTGCTAAATCATATATCAAATTGTTATTATTGTCCTCATAGGCGAGTAAGTAATAATTTCCCTGCTTGATATTATGAAAAAAAAACCTTCCCAAACTATCGCTTCTTGTTATGTAATTGGGAATTTGGCTTGTCTGAATTTGTTTATCAGAGGAGGAATATAATGCCACGTATTTATTTTTTTCTGCTTTTAGAGTGTAGGCATTGAGCAAACGTCCATAATAGGTCATTGTATCTATTTCCTCTCCTGTAGAGAAAGAAAAAACAAAGTTGGCTATAGGATTACCTTCATTAAAATCCCTAATAGCGTCAGAAAAATCAAATATGTAAGTGGTATTTTCCTTTAAAGAATCCAATCCCTTAATATATAGTGTTTTCAGTTTGGAACTTATATCGGGTTTATTTTTTAAGGGGGGAGATATTATCAGTTTTTCCGAAGCGTTCTCCAATGTTATATATTCGTCAAAATCTATTTTTATTTCCTTTGCATTGAAATTTGTGGAATTTGAAGTTGGCACGCTTCTAACAATTTTGGGAGGTTCAATATCTTTTTCGCCCCCTTTTGGCACAACCACTCTTGCACAAGAATACACCAAAAACAAGATAAGTGTAATAAAAAGTGTATGTATGTATTTTTTCATGTAAATTTTATTGTGATATAACGGTGCCTTTATCGGAAATTGTTACCTTTGATTTTCTGCCATGTATAAAAGCGTGGTTATCTTTTCCTATATGACCTATTGGCAAATCAAAAGCAATGGGAATATTATAATCTTGCATAACATCCAAAATAATTTCTTTGTAATTCTTGCCAAAAGGAATATTATTATCATGCATATCCACAAATTGTCCTACAAGTAAAGCCTTTATATTTTTCAACTTGTCTGCTCGTTTCAAGCCAATGAGCATACGGTCTATGTGATACAAATATTCATCTAAATCCTCTATAAAAAGTATTTTACCTTCCGTGGAACCAAAACTTTTTGAACCCAAAAGTGAATAGATTACCGACAAATTACCTCCTATCAAATCGCCTTCGACCTCTCCATAAATATTGTTGTTATCGTATGGAGCAATTATTTCATTTGAGTTATTAAACAAGATATTTCTCAAACTTTCGTATGCAACACAATTTTCATTATCCTTTATATTGATAGGCATAATACCATGAATGCTTTCTATACCACAATTAAAATACAAGTGCATAAGCATAGAGGTTATATCCGAATAGCCCACTATCCATTTTGGTGTGGCAGACAATTTTTCGTAATTTATAATATCCAATATTCTTGTTGTCCCGTATCCTCCTCTTGCACATATCAGTGCTTTTATTTCTTTTGTGTCCAACAACTGCTGAAAGTCCTCGGCTCTTTCCTTATCACTTGCCGAAAACTGATAGTGTCCCTTTGCTATACTTTTGCCTATGGTGGTAGAAAGTCCCCAAGAAGCAAAAAGTTGTATGGAGGGAAAAATTTCCGGTATACTTATTTTGCGAGCAGGTGCCGTTATGGCAACCTTATCTTCCAATTTGAGATTTTGCGGTGTTTTTGCCATCGGAATAACGATATATTTTTTGCAAAAATACAACTATTCTCAAAAATAAAATTCTCAAAAAAATAAAAATCGTTAACAAACAGGTTAAAACATTTTACCGCAACTTGTGCTAACTCATTATAACCTATAAAAAGCCTCAAAAAACGACTCCGTCCTCTGCCAACTTATAACCTCTGCTAACCCATAAAAAACAAAAGAAAAACAAAAAAATCGGTTTACTGATTATCAACAAGTTACAAAATAAAAAGTTGCACGTGTTTGGTCAGGTCGCAGAATCTTCGTAACTTTGCATAGAGAAATACCCCTATCACAAAAATCTCAATTTTTGCCCTCGTAACTACTTGATAATCAGTAAAAACGAATCGGCGTTTTATTTTATCGAAACGCCGATTCGTCGAAATGAAACGCCGATTCATTTTTGTGAAACGGGCGAAGAAAAAAAAATTCCTTCAAAAAACCTCTCGAAAACGCTGATTTTCACGATTTTTGCCCGATTTTGACCCTTTGAAAAAGGTTAACTCATTGATAATCAATAGTAGCACCCCTATTTTTGAATTATAAATGTATATCAATTAAATTTTCTGAAAAATATTTTTCAGCTCAGGCTCAGCCTGTTTTATAGGGGCAAAGCCATTACTTTTTGGCTCTTTTTCATGGGTTGACATAGGTTAAAATGAGTTGTGATAAGTTAGCATAAGGGCAGAGCCATTGCTTTTTTATTGGTTGTTATGAGTTGTAATAAGTTAGTGGGAGTTTTTATAATAAACTATCAAAACCATTTTTATTTTGCTAATACTTGCCATAATTAAAAAAAATACTATCTTTGCACGTATTTTTGTTTTTTAGGTTTAGTTTTTGGCAGGTAGTTTTTTTTACAAATTTTTGAAAAATAATTAATAACAATAAATAAACAATAGAACTATGTTTAAAAGTCACCCGAAAGGTTTAGTTTCGGCAGCGTTGAGTAATATGGGCGAGCGTTTTGGCTACTATATTATGAATGCCGTTTTGCTTTTGTTCCTTTGTTCTAAGTTTGGGCTTAGCGATGGTACATCAGGCTTGATTTATTCAATTTTTTATGCTGCAATTTACGTCCTCTCCCTTGTAGGAGGTGTCATTGCCGACCGTACTCAAAATTATAAGGGTACTATACAAAAAGGTTTGATAATAATGGCGTTGGGTTATGTCCTTCTTGCTATTCCTATCACTTCCACTTCCAACAACATTTCTTGGCTTTTGCCTTTTACTTGTTTGGCTTTGGCTCTTATTGCTTTTGGTAATGGATTATTCAAAGGTAATTTGCAAGCCATTGTAGGTCAAATGTATGACAACTATGAGGCAGAAGAGGCTAAAAAAGGAGAAGAGGCTTTAAGAATTGCAAAGACAAAACGTGATTCAGGTTTTCAAATCTTTTATGTTTTCATCAATGTAGGAGGTTTGATTGCTCCTTTTGTTGCTCCTTTGCTTAGACAATGGTGGTTAAAGGTTAATGGATTTATTTACAATGCCAACCTACCGGAACTTTGCCACAAAGTTATAAATGGAGATATAGGAGAGCAAATTACAAAGTACAACGACCTTTCTGCTGCTGCAACCATCAGTGGAACTTTTGACCCAAATAGATATTTGGAAGTATTTAACCAAGGAGTTCATTTTTCTTTCTTTGCTTCGGTGGCGGCAATGTTGATTTCTTTGATAATATTCCTTGTAAATAAAAAAATATTCCCTACACCTGCTAAAAAAGAAGCAACAGCAACGGTTAACTACACTGCAGAAGAAAAACAGGCTATGGCAAAAGAAATCAAACAAAGAATGTATGCTTTGTTTGCTGTATTGGGGATAGTGATATTTTTCTGGTTTTCTTTCCATCAAAATGGTCAATCTCTTTCTGTATTTGCAAGAGATTTTGTTAAAACCGATAAGATAGCACCTGAAATTTGGCAGGCAGTTAATCCTTTCTTCGTTATAGTACTTACTCCTATAATTATGTGGATATTCTCCGCATTGGCAAAGAAAGGTAAAGATATTTCAACTCCGAGAAAGATAGCCTACGGTATGGCAATAGCCGCTGTAGCGTATTTGTTCCTTACAATATTTTCTGCCGTACATAACTATCCGTCAGGAACAGAGTTTAGAAATATGGACGAAGCCCAAGCTATGGGTATGAAAGCAGATTGGTGGGTGTTGATAGTAACGTATTTCTTTTTGACTGTTGCCGAGTTGTTTATCTCGCCTTTGGGATTGTCTTTTGTTTCCAAAGTGGCACCTAAACATTTGCTTGGTCTGTGTCAAGGTTTGTGGCTTGGTGCAACGGCTGTGGGCAACCTTCTTATTTGGATAGGACCTGTTATGTACAATGCTTGGCCTATACAATATTGCTGGTTGGTGTTTGTTATTGTGTGTGTTATTTCTATGGGAGTAATGCTTGGTATGGTCAAATGGCTTGAAAGAGTTACAAAATAAATTTTTTATACTCTAAATTAAAAAAGACGCACTCAAAAAAGATGTGCGTCTTTTTTTATTTTTTTCTTAAAATATTTGGGAGGGTATTGGGAAATTTTTATAACTTTGCAAGCGAAAGGAAATTTTGATATACATTTTTAACAAAAATAAGCAACTATGAAACAAAGACCTACATATTTTTATAACATCGCTTTTTGCCTTATATATGCGTCTGAGCGTATATTTTTGTTTGGGAAAAACAACTTTATTTTATCTGCCTGCGTAGGTAGATGAAATTGCGTATTTAAGGGCTTTAACAACTTTTTGCGAACTTCTTTTTCCTATTTGCGCAGGCTATAAGACAAAGATTATAATCTTTTTGTTTCCCAAAGAAAAAAAACAGAAGTAAAGCCCTGGGTAAAAAATAAAATTCAACAAATAAAAAAAAATTAAATAATGAAAAAGATAAGAATAAAGACCATAATGTTTTTACTTATGGCAATAACATTAACAGGCGTAACATTCCTTTCTTGCAACGACGACGAAAAAGAGGAAAGAAAAGAACAGACAACAAATTCATCTTATTTATTTAACAAATGGCAATTAGAGGCATTCGTTAATAATGATTCTGGTATAAAAACACCTTCTGAAAATAACAATAATGTTTATTGGATAAAAATAAATGACGATTATTCTTTTGAAGGAAAAGCTTATTCCAATGAAATAAAAGGAAATATTCTTTTAGATACGGTAGCCTATGAATTAATATTCACAGATATAATAGGAACAGAAATTACCGAATTATTTGATGGTCAATTATTTGTTGAATGTCTTTATAATGTAAATAAGTATGAACTTACAAAAAATACATTGAAATTATTTTATAATGATAATAAAAGTTATTTAATATTTAAGAAAGGGAATTAATGATGAAAGGATTTAGAAATTATTTATTTTTAACTATAGCAATTATAATCTGTAATTGTACTTTTGGACAATTAAGTACAAAAGAGCATCCAATTAGTTTTTCATACAAGAATATTAAGAGTATAGATAGCATTATTATTTTACCTGAGTTAGATATGAAAACTATTGCTACTGAAGATTTGGAGGATGAAGAGAAAGGGCAACCGCCTCGTTTTGGGTATAAACACAACGTAAATATTACATTGGACAATTCTGGAGAATGGGAAATTTTAGAAGATGGAAGTAAATTATGGCGATTGTCTATTAAATGTTCTGACGCATTATCTATCAACTTACTATATGATAAATTCTGGCTGCCAGAAGGAGCAAAGTTATTTATTTATAGCAATGATAAAAAATATGTTTTGGGGGCATTTACATCACTAAATAACAAAGGTACATTGAGTAATTTGCGAGGTTTTGCAACAGGATTAATCTATGGTGATAATATTATTTAAGAATATTATGTCCCTTCTGGTATCAATGAAATAGGTGTGATATCCATATCCCATGTTGTACATGGTTATAGATATATATCCATTTACGATGAAGCGGTAGGTTTTAGAACTTCTGGGGAATGTCAAGTGAATGTTAATTGTGAAGAAGGGCAAAATTGGCAAAATGAGAAAAATGCTATTGCATTGATATTGATAAATGGAAATAGATGGTGTACAGGTTCACTAATAAACAATACAGCACAAGATAATCAGCCATTGTTATTAACTGCATCACATTGTCTCTATGGACACGATGCTATAAACAATCCAGAATTAGATGACTATTCATTTTGGTGGAATTATGAGTCCCCGGATTGTAATACTCCTACTACAAAACCTATTTATTATACGACAACAGGAGCCAAAATACTTGCAAATAAAAGTGCGTCAAACGGTAGTGATTTCGCATTACTATACCTAACAGAAGATCCACGAAATTGTTTGGGAGTAAGGTTATATTATTTGGGTTGGGATAATTCAGGTTTTTCAGGTTCATCTTTCGTAGGAATTCATCATCCGAGCGGTGATATAAAAAAAATAGCTACCTTAATGGGTCCTACTTATAGTTATTCCATGGGAAGTACCTCTAATAGCTATTGGAAACACTATTGGTCACAAACAATAAATGGATACTCAGTAACAGAAGGAGGCTCATCAGGTTCTCCTTTAATAAACAATGAACGACATATTATTGGACAATTATACGGAGGTTCAAAAATAAATTGTTCTGACCCTGCTAATGATGTAGCCATTTATGGTAAGTTTAGCGCTTCATGGAATGGTAATGGAGCAACTGACAACAGAAGAAAATTGCAATCTTGGCTAGACCCTTTGAATAGCGGTGTATCTACGCTTGATGGTATAGGTAGATTAAAAACCAGCGACCTATATGTCAGGGATGTAGTAGGAGATAATGGCACAGAGCCGAGTGTTACCCATGGGATTATGTGGGACAGTCCTGATATTTGGATAGAGGATATGAATGGCAACAAAATAAACAATCCATACGGCAACGCTGAGTATAAGGTTTGCGTAAGAGTACATAACAGAAGTGAGGTCAGTTCTACGGGCGAGGAAAGGTTGTTTCTTAATTGGGCAAAGGCAGGCATTGACTTAGTATGGAGAGGGAATTGGACGAGTGATAATATTTTTGATTGCGGAGCGGTTAAAGGCGGAGTTATAGGCAGTGCCAACGGAGTAAAGATACCTGTTATTGCAGCCAACGGAAACGAGGTTGTAAAAGTTACATGGCTTACCCCAATGAGCGAGGACTATGAGAACTGCACGGATGCAGGAGCGGAGAATTGGCATTTTTGCTTGACTGCAAGAGTACATGATGGGGAAGAAATAGAAGGGGAAAACGAGAACCTGCTTAATATGGGAGTTTTTACGGAGAGAAACAACAATGTAGCGTGGAAAAACATTTCCATATTAAACAGCAAGTTTCCGAGAGCGGTAGTATCTGTAAGCAATCCATATAAAGAAAAGCACAATTTTTCAATAAAATACAAACACACAGCAAATCAGAGCAATGAGTTATTACAAGATTTTGCCGATGTTTATATCACATTGAGCGAAGGGTTGTTAAAGGCATGGCAAGAGGGCGGACAAAACTCACAAGGAGTAAAACGAGCAAGAGAGAATAAGTTTCTTATAACAGATAATGAGGCGGTTTTTGATAATTTAGTATTGGAGCCAAAGGAATTACATAGCATAGCGACAGAGGTTAATTTTTACACACAAAAAGATTCAAAGATGAATAGATTTGATTTTGATATAATAGAGTATTGCAATGATTGTGAAAACAGAATAATAGGTGGCGAGCATTACACAGCAATAAAGGATGGAACGAAAGATTTTAAAGCGATGGCGATAGAGGACAAGACGGTTATTAAAGGCAGAGAGGCTTCATTTACAGCAAATATTATAAACGAGCAGGCAGAATATGTTTGGTATAATCAACAAGGAGATACATTAACAAAGGGTCAAACTTTGACTACAAGACCAATAAACAGCCAAAGATACATATTGGAAGTAACGGCAAAAGAGGATGGATATAGGGATAAGGATACGGTAAGCGTCAATGTAAAGCGAGCGAGAATAAACACATTGACTGGACAAGAAAGGGCGACCTGTGAAATACACTACCGGCGTCAATGTAAAGCGAGCGAGAATAAACACATTGACACCAAATCCTGCAAATACCACTTGTACACTAAATTATGAACTTTCCGAAGAGATAAACAATGCGAGAATAGTTATTTTAAACACATTGGGTAATGTTGTTTATAGTGAGGTATTGCCAAATGGACAAGCCCAAACAACCAAAACCATCAACCTACAAAACATAAGCTCAGGACAATACACATTACAAATAATTTCGCAAAATGAAACATTGGATACCAAGACTTTAATAATAGAGCAATAGATTGTTTTGTAACAGCAACGCTCTGGGTGTTATTAGTATTGACTGAAGTTTTTTTATTAAAAACTCCAATCTTTTTTGAATTCTCTATGGTATTGTATTTTAGGATTAAAAATTGCCCTTTAATTTTATCTTTTTTGCTAATATTTTTTCTTAAAACTCAAAATATTGTAAATTTGCAAACTACAAAAGAGTATAGATAAACACTAAATATATATTTTTATGAACGACAATAAATTGTTTAATGAGTTTCCTCCTGTTACGACAGAGCAATGGGAAGCCGTTATAGAAAAAGACCTTAAAGGTGCCGATTATAATAAAAAACTAATATGGAAAACCAATGAAGGCTTCGATGTAAAACCTTATTACAGAGCCAACGATATAGAAAATTTGGAATATTTGCAAAACAACCCTTCTCAAGAGCCATTTGTTAGAGGCTATAAGGCAAAGGACAATTGTTGGGATGTCAGACAAGATTTTGAAAGTGAAGATTTGGTTTATCAAAATTCTATGTTGTTGCAGGCATTAGAAAGAGGTGCAAATTCCATTGGTGTAAATGCAACAAAAATAGAGAAACAAGAAGATTTTAACCTGCTTTTTAAAGATGTTAAAGTAGATATTATTAAAGTTAATTTCTTAAAATCCAAAAATTTCCTTAGTCTTTTGAAAATGTATTGTGATTTTTTGAAGCAGAATAATATAAATACTTTGGAAGTAGAAGGAAGCATTAACTTTGATATTTTTGCTTACGCTCTAAAACACGGAGGTTATTACAATTCTTTGTCTTCTGATTTACAAGAGTTGGTTGATATTTTGAAGTTCGCAAAGGAGAATTTGCCTAAATTCAAAGTTATAAATGTAAATGCCGTTATTTTCAAAAATGCCGGTTCAAATATAACTCAGGAATTAGGCTTTGCTCTTGCTTTGGCAAATGAATATGTTGCTTTGTTGACAGATAAAGGTTTTGCCTTAAGCGATGTAACATCAAGGCTTATGTTTTCTTTTGCCACTGGTAGCGATTACTTTTTAGAGATAGCCAAATTGCGTTCTGCTCGCCTTTTGTGGTCAAATATTATTGAGCAATACGAAGGTGCAACGGAGAGCGATGCAAAAAGTTACATACATTCAGAAAACACCTTGTATAATAAAACAATTTTTGACGCACATGTCAATTTGCTGAGAACAACCACTGAGACCATGTCTTCGGTTATAGCAGGAGCGGATTCTATTAGTGTAAAACCTTTCGATGTGGCTTTGAAAGATAGTGATGAGTTTTCTTTGAGGCTCGCTTTGAATCAACAAATATTATTAAAGGAAGAGTCTTATTTGGATAAAATAGTAGACCCATCCTCCGGTTCCTATTATATAGAAACTTTGACAAATAACATTTGTGAAAAGGCGTGGGAAATATTCAAACAAATAGAGGCTATGGGGGGATATGCTAAGGCAATAGAAAATAACTTTGTACAAGATAAAATAGAAGAAATGTTTAACCTTGTGGCAAAGGATATGGCAAAGAGAAAGAAAGTTTTGGTTGGTACCAATCAATATCCAAACCTTATGGAAAAGGAAATTAATTGCCAAAAAAGAGATTCTCAAAGCAAAGCGGATAAAAATACTTTCAAATCTTTGACTTTTAATCGTGAAGCTTTGCCTTTTGAAAAACTTAGATTGGACGTTATTTCTTCAAAAAAAGTGCCTACAATTTTCTTATTGCTTTATGGTAATTTGTCTATGCGTACGGCAAGGGCTGGTTTTGCAAGTAATTTCTTTGGTGTTGCGGGTTATGAAATAGCAAATAACCGTGGCTTTGATACAATAGATGAGGCTGCTGAGGCTATTTTGAAAGCAAACAATGATATACTTGTATTGTGTTCTTCCGATGACGAATATCCGGAACTTGTAAAGGCTTTGCTTCCAAAGATTAAAGGCAAAATACGTCATATAATAGTAGCAGGTAATCCTGCTGATGAAATCAAACAGGAGTTTGATAAAGAGGGTATTACAGATTATATAAATGTAAGAACCAACGCTTTGGAAAGTCTGACAAAATACAATAAAGACCTGCTTAATTAAGGAATAAATTGTTTTTTAATTGATATATAATTTTTTTAGCGGACACATAATTTGCGTCCGCTTTTTTTATAAAAATATTATTTTGATAAATAAGAGTCAATGGAATTGTAGTAATTTTGCCAAACGATATTAACGAATAAAAATATAAATATAAGAGATATGTTGTTTGAGGAGATAATAGTAGGACCTATACATTCAAGAAGATTGGGTACAAGTTTGGGCGTTAATGTTTTGCCGACTCAAAAAAAATATTGTTCTTTTGATTGTGTTTATTGCGAATGCGGTTGGAATGAAATAGACACCCGTACTCATGTGGGCTTTAATGAAAGAGCAACCATTAAAAATGCTCTTAAACAATGGTGTATAACACACACCGAGACAGAAAGAAAAAAAGTGGACAGCATAACTTTTTCTGGTAATGGCGAGCCGACTCTTCACCCTGAAATACTTGGTATTGTGGAGGATGTAATAGCCTTGCGAAATGAGTATATGCCTCAAGCCAAGGTTACCATTTTGACCAATTCCACAAATCTATATAAGCCAGAGGTTAATAAGGCTTTGCATCTGATTGATAATCCCATACTAAAAATAGACGCAGGCTCGGAGCAAATGTATAAACGAATAAACAAACCTGTGAGTGCTACATTTGAGGATATAAAAAAGGGACTTAAAGATTTTGGCGACAAGGCTATAATACAAACCATACTTTTGAGAAGTAAAAACAAAGCAGAGGAAATAAATAATACTACCGAAGAAGAGTTTTCTGCGTGGCTTTCTTTTATCAAAGAAATAAAACCTCGTATGGTTATGCTTTATGTAATAGATAGAGCAACTCCGGACAAAGATTTGATTAAACTTGAAAAAGAAGAAATGGAATCATTTGCCGACAGGGTAAGAGCTTTGGGTATAAAAACAGAGTGCTATTAAGGTTTTGGATAATTATTTTTGATAAAGTCCAAAATATCTTTTAATACCTCTGGTGCAAAGGTTTCTTCTATATTTATGTATTCGTTAAAATTTCCGCTTTGGCAATGTTGAAACAGGTGATTGAGTTGCGGGTAAGTTTTTATTTCGGAATTTTGAGGCAAAAGTTTTTTCATTATGGGAATATTTTCTTGGCAAAGAACCTGTCTGTCTTTTTCGCCTTGCAAAACGAGGGTGGGAATGTGAATTTTGCTTAAATATTCTTGCGGGTCAAATTCATAGAAAAACTTTAACCAATAATCATTTATGTTGTTTGTGTCAAATTGATAAGAAGTAAGGTCGGCTCCTTGTGATTTAAGTATATCTTTTCCCTGTATGGAGGGACTTGCTGCCAAAATTATAAAGTCTACACTATCTGCCAAAATTTGAGCAATCAATCCTCCCTCGCTATGTCCGTAAATTCCTATAAAAGAAGTGTCTATTTGTTTTTGATTTTTCAACATTTGGACGGCACAAAACGCATCTTCGGCAAAATCTTTGGTGGTACCTTTATACAAATTGGTATCTTTTTCCCCGTATCCCCTGTCGTCATAGCGAAATACTGCAATACCATTTTTTGTCAAATAATCGGCAATAACAAAAAATGGTTTGTGTTGAAATATTTCGGAGTCTCTGTTTTGGCAACCCGAACCGGAAACCAAAACAACACAAGGAAATTTTCCCTCCAAATCAGGCAAAGTCAAAGTACCATGGAATAAATATTTGGAATTAGGGTTGTTAAAAGACAAATCTATGCTTTTGTAGTTAAACGGAGGTTGAGGTGTTTGAGGACGCAAAAAGGTGAAGTTTGTTTGTTGCTTATAAAATGTCAACCCTTTAAACAAAAGCCCCTGACGAAAACTTGCTTGCAAAGTATCTTTCTTTTTAAAATTTGCTATTTTTATCACACAATTAAGTTTTTTAAAACCTAAAGAAAGAGTATCACCTTTGTGTTTTACCTTAGAGGGTGAAAATTGCTCTTTGCTTTGCATCGGGGAGCAAAAAAAGAATAGAGTTGTATCTTGTTTTTCAATGATTTCAAGGGTTAAAATAAGATTTTGACCATTGCCAACATCCAAATTTCCCTTATAAAATAAGGTATCGTTGTTTGCCAAAACCAAACTTGTAAAAAAGATTAAAATTAATAATATCGTACTTTTCATTATATCACTTTTTTTTTGCAAAGTTAAAGAAAAATATACGATACAATAGAGTAACGGTAAAATTACTTATGGGGAGGTGTCTTTTTTATAAGTCCGATAATTTTTATACTTTTGCAAAAAATAAATGTATAGCAATGAAAGAACAGGGTTTATATCCTTTAAAATTTATGCCCTTGTTTAAGAACAAAATTTGGGGAGGAAACAAAATTAGAGATTTGGTCGGAATAGATTATTCTCCATTGAATCGTTGCGGAGAAGTGTGGGTTTTATCTGCTTTAAAAGAAAATGAAAGTGTTGTGGAAAATGGTTTTTTGGCAGAATGTACTTTGAATGAGGTTATAGAAATGTATTCAGACGAGTTATTGGGAGAAGATAATTTTAATAGATTTTATACCGATTTTCCTTTGCTGATAAAACTTATAGATGCCAGTGATAATCTTTCCGTACAAGTACATCCGGACGACAATTATGCTCAAAAACATGGCATGGAAAACGGCAAAACAGAGATGTGGTATGTTTTGCAAGCCGATAATGAGGCAGAATTATATGTTGGTTTTAATCAAAAAGAAACAAAGGCAGATATAATCAACAGATTGAGAAACAAAACTTTTCAACAAGTACTTCACAAAGATAAGGTAGAGCAAGGTGATTTGTTTTTTATTCCGTCAGGTACCATTCACGCCATCGGCAAAGGAGTGCTTTTGGCAGAAATACAACAAAGCAGTGATGCAACTTTTCGTCTATACGATTGGGATAGAGTGGGAGAGAATAACCAACCAAGAGAATTGCACTTAGAACAGGGACTTGAAGTATTAGACCTTTCTCAGCAAGAAGGTACAGCAAAAATTCACTATCACTATCACCCAAATGAAACTACTAATTTGGTGCAATGCCCTTATTTTGTTACCAATGTTATTCCTTTAACTCAGGCTTTGAAAAAAGATTATTCCAACTCGGATACTTTTTATCTCTATTTTTGTGTGGCGGGTAAAGGCTTTGTTACTTCCATGGGGCATAGAATACCTTTGAGTGCGGGAGAAATATTAATGATACCTGCTATTGCACAAGACACTCTTATAGAACCACAACCATTGATGGAAATATTAGAAATAACCATATTGTAAAGTAAAAAGTATGGCTCAAAAAGATAAAACAACAACCCCTTTGATGAAGCAATACAATGAAATTAAGGCAAAATATCCTGATTTCATATTGCTTTTTAGAGTAGGGGACTTTTATGAAACATTTGGACAAGACGCTGTAGAAACTTCTAAGATACTGAACATTGTTTTAACCAAAAGAGGTACTGTTAATGCAGATTATTTGGCAGGCTTTCCTTATCATGCATTGGAAACTTATCTGCCAAGATTTGTACGTGCGGGCAAAAGAGTCGCTATATGTGAGCAAGTGGAAGACCCCAAAACAGCTAAAGGAATAGTAAAAAGAAGTGTGGAAGAAATAGTAACGCCGGCTATTTCTTATACTGATATGGAAATACAGACGGACAATTCTTTTCTTTGTGCCATACATAAAAATAAAGACAATTTTGGAATTGCTTTTGTAGATGTCAATACGGGCGATTTTTTTGTAAGTGAGGGCAATGCCAACGATATGGAAAAATTGTTTCAAAATTTTATTCCCAAAGAAATTGTTTTGCAAAGACAAAAGGAGAGAGAATTGCAAAATATTTTACCTAAGAATATACTTACAAAAACATACGATGATTGGGTTTTTTCTTTAGATTTTGCAGAAGGAGTGCTGGAGGATAGTTTTGGAGTCAATTCGGTTAAAGGTTTTGGTATAGAAGATATGCCTTTGGCTATTACTGCCGCCGGTGCCACTCTTTATTATATTAAGGAAACAAATCACAATGAACTGTCTCATATTTGCAATATTGCTCGTATAGACAACGGCAAATTTGTATGGATGGATAAGTTTACCATAAAGAATTTGGAAATTTTACACTCTTTCGATTCCGAACAAAGTACTCTTTATTATACCCTCAACAAGACGCAAACCAATATGGGAGCAAGACAATTGCAACGATGGTTGATGCTTCCTCTTAAAGACAAACAAGCCATAGAGCAAAGACAAAAACTTGTTACCTGCCTTATATACAATGATGATTTGCGGGAAAATATGCAGAATGCTTTGCAGGAAATAGGCGATATGGAAAGAACAATTTCTCGTCTTTCCGTACATAGAATAAATCCGCAAGAATTATTTCATTTCACCAATATACTAAAAAGCATACATGAATTAAAAAACAAAATCTCCTTATTGGAAAAAGACAAGGAGTTGTTTCCTGTTTTGGACGATTGTTACAAAATGAGGGAATATATAATCAAAAGCATAAATGCCGATGCTCCTAACAATATTAATAAGGGTAATGTAATAAAATATGGTTTCAGTGAAGAGTTGGACAGATATAAAGACATAACCACCAATTCACAGGCAGTTTTGGACAAAATTTGCTCTGAACAAGCCTCTAATACGGGAATTTCCTCTTTGCGAATAGGTTTTAATAATGTATTTGGTTATTACTTGGAGGTAACTAATACTCACAAAGATAAAGTACCTTGTAACTGGGAAAGAAAACAGACGCTTGCAAACGCAGAAAGATATATAACCCCTGAGTTAAAAGAAATAGAATCTCAGATGCTTGACGCACAAGAAAATATTTCTTCATTGGAAACAAGATTATACCATGAGGTTATAGAAGAGTGTAAAACTTATATGCAGTCTCTACACAATACTGCCAAGGAACTTGCAAGATTGGATGTATTGCTGTCTTTTGCCATAGTCGCATTGGAAAACAGATATACTCGCCCGGAAATAATGCAAAACGATATTTTACACATTTCTGCTGGCAGACATCCCGTTATAGAAAAAATGCTTTCACAGGGAGAGGAGTATGTTGCCAATGATGTTTATTTGGACACCACTACACAACAAATAATCATAATTACAGGACCTAATATGAGTGGAAAAAGTGCTTATCTCAGACAAACGGCTCTTATAGTAATAATGGCTCAGATAGGTTCATACGTACCTGCCAAACATGCTCAAATAGGAATAGTGGATAAAATATTTACGAGAGTGGGAGCATCGGACAATATAGCCTCGGGCGAGAGTACTTTTATGGTGGAAATGAATGAAACAGCCTCCATATTAAACAATGTTTCTTCTCATTCTCTTGTACTTTTGGATGAAATAGGCAGAGGAACATCTACATATGATGGAGTTTCCATTGCTTGGGGCATTGCCGATTATTTACACAATCACAAGTATAGAGCAAAGGTTTTGTTTGCTACACACTACCACGAACTTATCGCGATGGAAAATCATTTTGAAAGAATAAAAAACTATCATATAACTGTCAAAGAATTAGGTTCCAAAATATTGTTTATTCGCAAAATAGCAAGAGGAGGTTCTTCCAAAAGTTTTGGTTTGCATGTTGCCCGATTGGCAGGTATGCCAAAGCAGGTTTTGAATGTTGCGGAAAAAATGCTTCAAAGGTTGGAGGAAAAAAGGTCGGATACTTTGCAGTTGGATATACAAAAAAACGATAAAAAAGGCTATCAAAACGATAAAAAAGGCTATCAAAACGATAAAAATACAACAAAAGATGAGGTTTTAAGTGGTTTTCAAACAAGTTTTATTCAATTAAATGACCCCTTGCTCGAACAGATAAAAGAAGAGATATTAAATACTGATATTGAAAATCTTACACCAATAAATGCACTTAATAAACTCAATGAAATAAAGGCAATAGTAGAAAAAAAATAAAAAAAAGTCAAAAATATTTTGGTGGGTATCATTTTTCGTACTATCTTTGCAAAGTCAAATTCAAGGGGGTGCTGACGAAGAGGGCGAGGTTAGACGGAGCGGGGGTGCTTTTTTGAGGATGATGTATTATGCGGGCATAGCTCAGTTGGTAGAGCGCAACCTTGCCAAGGTTGAGGTCGCGAGTCCGAGTCTCGTTGCCCGCTCTTTTTTTTGTATAGAGTAGTTCTTTAAATGAGAATTTGGAATAATTGAGAGTTGAGAAATAAGCGGAAGTAACTCAGTGGTAGAGTGCAACCTTCCCAAGGTTGAAGTCGCGAGTTCGAACCTCGTTTTCCGCTCTTGTAGTGGATATTCTAACGAAGATAAAAATGCCATGGTGGTGGAATGGTAGACACGAGGGACTTAAAATCCCTTGAGCCTTAAAGCTCGTGCGGGTTCAAGTCCCGCCCGTGGTACTGAGTAAAAAACAACAATGGTTTTCCAAAAAATAATAGTTGTATTTTTTATGAGTTTGAAATTGATATATATAATATAAGTAATAAATAGATAAATAAAGATAGATATGAACAAAGTTTTTAAAACTATGAAAAAAAAACGAATGCTTTTAATAATATTATGGACCTTATTGTTTGCAGATTCAAACAAAAAATATTTGCACAGGAAATTAATAAATTACAGATAAGATTATTAGAGAGATGAAAAAAATTACAAAAACAGTTGCCATGTTGTTTATGGCACTTTTAACAAGTTCAACGATATTTGTTGCTTGTAATCACGAAGAAGATGAATACACTAATAAGAGTGTTCTAAAAAAGTCAAACAAAGATGCTCGTTTGTTCGAGCAAGATGTTTCAACAAAGGATATTGCATACAATTTTATGCAGAATATAATATCTAATCAGGGAATATTAAACGAAATCCATACTGGACTCAAAGAATTAGTAAGTTTAGGGTTGGACGAGAATTTACCTGTATTCGATATCTTACATCCTGAAAGTTCAAAGTTGATAGCAAAATCGGTTTTTAAAGATTCACAAAAAGCCTTTGATACAAAAATGTTAGAAATCTTTGGTTTAAAAGGCACCAATTATTATAGGGATTTAAATATTTATTGGGGGTATCATGATAATTGGGATGGAAAAACTATTCCTGTTATATGTTATATAGATGAACAAACAACATCTGATTATACTAAAGGTTTTAAGTTTGTTAAAGGTAATATAGAAGAGGTAACTATAACGGAGAAAGAATTTGATTCAGAAGCTTATCCTGTAATTGTAATAAACTTTAATGATTATAATTATGAACAGTACCCTGATTTTAAGAATGGAAGTAGAACAAAGGATGGTGTTTATTGGGTGGATAATTATGAAATAGAATTTAAAGACGAAAAAGAATATGATAGAGAATATAATGAATGGACGGATGAACATAAATTATACAAAGCGTATATTACAGAATTTAAAAGTGGTGGAGTACAATGGGATCCTTGGATAAAAGGTGGAAGTGAATTTGAATTATCTTCAACTTATATTGGAACTTCACAGTCGCCTAAAGTTACGACCCAAAGAATAAATTTTACGAGAAAACAAATTAAAAAGAAAGAGAAAAGGGATGTTTCATTCTTATTACACTCTGATTGGCAAGAACAGTATTTAGATATAAATATTGTATTGTTGGAAAAAGACTGGGGAAGTGATAAAACTCTTAAGTTTAAACTAAATATAAAAGATTACGGCGAAATAGATACATCTATACCATTACTTAAATTTGATGATGAGGTGGGAAAATTGCCAAATATTACAAGAAATTCTTTTATAACAAGTATCGTTAATAATAAACCTTATTATGAACTTGGTGATTGTAAAATAAAAACAGAAATAGTTGTTTATGATAAAGCATATTAAAATTATTACCATTATGAAAACTAAATTATTTTTATTGGTGTTGTTGCTATTTGTTGGTAAAATTTATGCAACGAATGATATAGTAACTAAAGGAAGTAATGATAAAAAAACTTATTGGGGATTTGGTTTATCTACTAATATATTTTGTTTGGACAGAGGTTTTGATGCGTTTAACTACTATGCCTCAACAATTTCAGATAATGAACTTGCGAAGAGTAATGTAATCGGGCTAAGAAATCAAGGTAGTACTGGTTTTTTTGTGGATTATAGGTATCAGTATAGTAAGTGGAATGCTTTGGCTATACGACTTAAATATAACAGCAGACGTATGGACTATGTTTTACAAGGTGCTAACGACTATATTGGTTCATGGCAATCAAATACAACTCGAATACGTAATATAGAAATACCTTTAATGTATAGATATACCTTTCACAAGGGGGATGTGGACTTGTTAACTGGTATTGTTGGTGTTGGAGCAGATATTATAATATCGTCAAGCCTAATGTCCTTTAAAGCATTAACAAATGTACTTTATCCAAGAGTAGACGGTGAATTTGTTTTAACAAAAAAGAGATATGTTAATCCTTTTTTTACTGTTGGTTTTTCTGTAGATAAAAAAATAGGCAATAATAGACTTGAAACAGCACTGTTGGTTAATTTATATCCATTGAATGATAACTATAAGTACGAGTTTGTTAATTCCAAAATAGGAAGAGGTTCCATATATAACGCTAACTCAGAGTCTTTTGATAAGCATAATATAGAAGTTTCCATAGCATACTATTTATAAAATAACTGTCAAACAATAATAGAAAGAATAAATAATGATATTCTTTCTATTATTGTTATATCAAAAAAAAGAAATTGTAAACTAATTAAACCAAATATAGAAATGAAAAGATTATTAGTAATGAGATTACAGTGGTAGTATTTACACTGAATGGTTTTGCTCAAGAAAGCAATTAGAAACGTCATAATTTTGGTATAGGAATTTCCTCTTCTTTGTCCTCATCTACAAATAAGTTTTTAAAACATATTAGTGGAGATGGTGTAGTTTATGAAGGACATTTTGGCAAGGTGGATAAAAACTTTGATTTAAATTTATCCTTCCTTTATGAGTTTAGTCTCAACAATAGGATAACCTTTGGTGTGGCTCCTACATATAGAGAAAGCAGAGCGGAGATTAACTATCTATATGATTTGAGTATGTATGGAGAAACAACAGAAACAATTTATGATATAGAAATACCTTTGTTTGTCGATTATAAGTTTCCTATAATGAGAGGTAACAAATTGTTTGCTGGTGCAGGTTTCTCTGGTTTAATTTAATATAAAAACTGATTCTCAAGAAATTGCCACCAAAAATACTTTTTCTCATTATTTGCTTTTTAGATTGGGTTTTGATGTTGTGGGTAATCATAGGGTGCAGTTTCTTATGCAGTATAGATACAATCTTTCAGCAAACACATATTATGATGGTATAGATTATAATTTGTTCCCTATTATACAGAAAGAATATTTCAAAGTAAATACCTTTGATGTAGGATTTAACTTTTTCTTTTAAAAATTGCGCAGGTTAAAAATAGGGTTAGCATAAGTTAAGATAGTGCAAACTTATGCTAATCTTTTTTATTATACCCTGTTGTATCTGCGGTGAGTTATTTTTTTTAACTCTTCAAAAGAAGAAACGCCCAAATGCTGAGTTTCTCTCAAAAAAAGTTCTGCACAAGCCAAAGCATCCGAATCAGAATGATGATGATTTAGGCTTATATGTTCCAAATTACACAGATAGTCCAAAGAAAACTTTTGAGAATCTTTCCAAACGTCCCTTGAAAGCACGTAGGTACAAAGATAATGGCTTTGCGGTTTTTCAAGGTGATAATAGGTCAAAGTTTTTCTCAATACAGTAATATCAAAAGAAGCATTGTGGGCAAGCAGCATGGTATTATTAAGATAAGGTTTGATTTCTTTCCATATTTTATTGAAAGTGGGTTTATCTTCAACGTCTTCTTTATGAATGCCATGTATTTTTTGAGCATAATGTTGAAAATAAGGAAAACAGATAGGTTTAATTAACCAGTTTCTAACCTCTACAACCTTATTATCTACAACCTTGGCTATACCCAAAGAACATGGAAAATATTTATCTGCAGTCTCAAAATCTATTGCAGTGAAACAAAATCCCCTTTCAGAATCGGGCTTAGCCAAAGTTGATAACATATTTTTTAAGTATATTATAACCTATTGTTTTGTAGAGTTAAATTTATCCAATCCGTCGGACAAAAAGTTTATAAAATTGTTTACATTTTTGTCGTATGGTTGTGGTTTTTCTGTTAATAGATTACCCTCAGCGTCCATAAGCACATAAAGAGGCTGTGCATTGGCATGAAATTTCTCTATTTGATAGTTATGATTTTTCCTGCCAAGAGTTTTTATGGTTTTACCGTTCATTACTTTCCATTCGTTTTGAGGAAGTTCTATTGTATTTTCGTCACAATACAAAGATACCAAAATATAATCCTCCTGAATCATCTTTTTTACCGCAGGTACAGACCAAACAGCCGTTTCCATTTCCCTGCAATTAGCACAAGACTTGCCTGTAAAGTCCAAAAACAATGGCTTGCCAACTTTTTTTGCATATTCTTTTGCTTCGTCCAAATCAAAGAATGCACGGAAACCAACAGGTACATGTTCATCCAATTTATCGGCATATTTTCTCTTTACAGGAAAATCATCGTTATGTACAGAGGAAGAAATATTGGCTTTGTTTTCTACAATTATTTTTTCAATGTTGTATTCTTGTGAAGAGACAGGAGGAAGATAGCCGGAAATAGTACTCAAAGGTGCCCCCCAAAGCCCCGGTATCATATATATAGCAAAAGAAAATGAAATAATCGAAAGGAAAAGGCGAGGTACTGTTATGTGCTTTAATTCTGCATCACCCTTGAATTTTAATTTCCCCAACAAATAAAATCCTATCATAACAAAAATCACTATCCATATACAAAGGTAGGTCGTTCTTGGCAAAATACCCCAGTTACAAGCTTGGTCGGCTACCATCAAAAATTTTAAGCCTAAGGCTATTTCCAAAAATCCAAAGACTATCTTCACACTGTTTAACCACGAACCGCTTTTCATATTCTTTAAGAAAGAAGGAAACATTGCCAATAAAGTAAACGGCAAGGCAAAACCTATGGCAAAACCAAGCATGGAAACAAAGAATATAAAGGAGTTGGACGAACCGGAGGCCATTTCCACCAATGCGGCTCCAAGTATTGGCCCCGTACAAGAGAAAGATACTAAAACAGTGGTCAATGCTATGAAAAACGCACCTAAAAAGCCACCTTTTTCGCTTTCTTTATCCGATTTATTTACCCATTTGCTTGGCATAGTTATCTCAAACAAGCCAAAGAAAGACAGAGCAAAAACCATAAAGATAATAAAGAATAAAACATTAGGTATCCAGTGTGTAGAAATTATATACATGGCATCCTTGCCAAAAATCAAAGTCAACAACAAGCCTAATACCGCAAAAATCAGCACTATTGAAAGCCCAAAGAAATATGCTTGCTTTCTACCTTGTCTGTTTGTCTTTTTGCCATGAAGGAAGAAAGAAATGGTCATTGGTATCATAGGGAACACACAAGGTGTCAACAAAGTTATCAGTCCCACGCCAAACGAAATCAAAAACACCATAAGCAATGATTTGTTTGCCAAATCTTGAGTATCTCCAACGGATTCTGCTATCTGTGTTGTTGAAGAAATGCCATTTGTTGTATTTGAAAGAGAATTAACCGCCGTTTGCTCCGCAATAGAAGTGTCTGTTGTCGCAAGTTGTTGCTCTTCTATAGGTGTTTCTGTCGGCTTATTGTTATCTATTATATAAGGGTTGCCCTTAACACCAAAGGAAAACTCTTCCACATCGGGAGGAAAGCACGAACCATTTTCACAAAGTTGAAATTCTACAGAGCCTTTAACTGTTATGTCTTTATGAGAAAGAACTTTTACTCTTTGACGAAATACAACATTTCCCTCAAAAGAACGTGTAGTATCCTTTGCAAATTTATCATAATGAGATTTGTATGCAGGCTCTTTTACAGAACCAAGCAATTGGTAATCTTTTGATTTGACAAAACTAAATTTTATAGGATTTTCAGTGCCTTTCGTGTATTGGGAATAAGTATGCCATCCCTTATCCAAAGAGCATTTCAATTGTAATTCCGAAATAGAATCATTTATTCTATTTGTAACAAAACTCCACTTTGCGTGGTCTTGCGCATAGAGGTTAGCACCAAAGAAAACCACCAAAAAATACAAAATAACCAGTCTTACTTTTTTCATAATGTTTGATTTATAAAATGAGTTTTAAAATATTTGATTTACTTTTTTAGAATTATCTTTTTAACCATATTGCCGGATTCTGGCATTTTACACCCTTTCTTACTTGAAAATTAATTTCACTTTCACCATTTTCATTGGTTGCAATGGTACCTATTGTTTGCCCGGTGGAAACTTTTGAGCCGTCTGCAACCACAACTGAAGCCAAATTGGTATAAACAGTCATATATTCTCCATGTCTTATAATTACTATCTTGTTGCCATTAGGACCCGGAAAAACCTTACAAACCTCTCCCTCAAAAACAGCCTTAACTCCCGCTCCCTTAGTTGTGCGTATATCTACCCCCAAGTTTTCTATTTCAACTCCTGCAATATCGGGGTGAGGATGCTTACCAAAACTACTTACGATTACCCCTTTACCGACAGGCCAAGGCAGTTTTCCTTTATTGCTTTCAAAACTCTGGCTCAAAGCCTCCTCCTTTGGAGTGGCTGCCATAACGTATGTTTTATTTTTTGCAGTCGCTTTTTCCGAAGATTCTTTCTTTTTATCTGTATTTGCACTTGCATTCTTGCGCTTATTTTCTGCAATTGCCGATTGTTTTTTCACCTCTGCGGCAATTGCTGCATTTATTTGATTCTGCAATTTCTTACGTTTAGCCTCTTTGTTTTTGAGTTCCTTTGCTAACTTGGATTCTTGTTGTTTTATGTTGTTAACTATTTTTTCTTGTTGCTGTTTTTCTTTGTTAAGAGTGGCTGCATTGACTTTTTCTTGTTTTAGAAGTTTTGATTGTTGTTGTTTCTGTGCTAAAAGCGCATCGGTCATAGAGGTAAGTTGTAAAGTTTTGTTTTCTATTTTGCTCATTTGCGCCCTTTGTAAAGAAGTATATTTCTTAAAAAATACATAGCGTTGGTAAGCCTCATGGTAGTCTTTGGCAGAAAAAATAAAAAGTAATCTGTCTAAGCCTGAACGATGTTTTTGAGCATAGCGAAGCATTTTTGCATAGTTTTGTTTTAATATTTCCAAATCATGATAGGAGTCCGTTATAGATTGTTGTGTGTTTTTTATCTGACTGTCTATCATATTTATTTGAGTGGAAATATTTTTCACCAATTGCTGTCGCTGTTCTACTTTTTTTCTTATTATTTGTAATTCGGAGGAGGAGAGTTTCTTATTTTTTCTTGTCTCTTTCAATATGGCATTCATTGAGGCTATTTCTTTCTCTATTTTTGCTTTTTCTTTTTCCAAACTCTGTCTGTTTTGAGCATGAGAAACATTATTCACACTCAAAAGACACAAAAATGCAAAACAGAAAAAATAAACGACCCCTCTCATACCCTCTATTCTCCCTGATAAAATGGATTATTAGGCTTACGCAATATGGCTTGCATCGGCTCTTTTATTACATATTCTCCTCTTTTCCCCAATTTGAAAGGTTTTATCCAACCACCCATTGCTTCAAAAGAACCCGGCTCGCCCTCTTTTGCAGGATAGAAATAGTTGCCCATATCCTTCTCTTCTATTTTCTTACCCAAAAAAATGGTATCAAATTGAAAAGGAGTAATGAAACATTGCAAAGTTTGCTCTTTGGTTTCTTTATCTTTTATTTTCTTTGTGGAAATGGATTTATATACTACCTCTCCATTAGGTTTATAGGTTTTTCCATAAAATTTAAGCCCAGCCGATTGTTGTTGTGTCTCTATTGGGACATCTATTTGTATGGTTGCTTGTATGTTTTCCTTATCTACGCAAGAAGAATAGTCCGGTTTGCGTTCGGGTGATACCACAATGTAACCTGCATTTAAAATGTATTGTTTCTTGTGCGGAATAAGGAAATAGTTAGATGTGAGTTGCTCAAAAGACATAACCTCTCTATACATTATAGGACATTTGTAGACTATCGTATCTTTTGTGTGATGTATGTAGTCAAGTGTTCCTTTGGGTATTTTAACGGTTGCGTAATTTGCCTGTAATACAGTGTCATTCATAGGCCAATCATAGTCATAATATTCTCCCAAACAATCCTCCGGATCGTCCTCTATGATAATATGCACCTTGCCCACAAGCGAAATATTATTTTCCGTTCTTTCCTCCGTTGCTACATTATACAGGTTAATCCATTTGAAATCAAAAGGCATTTTGTACTTGATGTAGTATGGAACTTCTCCAACACAAAGTTGATTATATGAACTTGGTGTGCGTTTTATAATGTATTCTGTTTCCTCTCTTGACGAAAAATACTTAAATATCATTACCGCTCTATCTCTTGCCAAAGAGGATGTTTGCTCACTGATAGGTTCGGCATCATCATAGCCTATTATTGTCATTTTATAAAAACGGTCATTATCTTTTGAAAATGTTATCAAATAAAGACTGTCCAATGTGTTTAATCCTCCCTTTGTATAATAAGCGTTACCCTTATCAAAAGATATATAGGCTTCCACTCTTTTTGGAAATTTCAATTCTGCTTTGTTATCTTTTTGAGGTGATGAGGTACGCTTTTTCTTGGGTTGCTGTGGTAAAAATATTACATTATTCTCATCTATATAAGTGGGTGTTAAAACAACCTCGTTGCTATTTGCTTTTGTGCTTTTTGTATTCTGAGCAGATACACAAAAAACACCAAACAATATAAGAAGAAAAACATATACTCTATTCATAATATCTATTTCCTATCTTTTTAATACTCTTTACAAAATTCTCTCTGACTATTAATCATTTTTGCAAAGGTAATATATTTTTTCGTTACTATCTTATTTCTAATGATGCCAAAACAAAAATTCTATCTTATTTCATCTATAAGCATATTGATAACATCGTCCGCTGTCAAACCCTCCGCTTGTGCCGTGTAGTTTAATATTATTCTGTGTCGCAAAACAGCTATAGCCACTTCGTTAATATCCTCTATATCGGGCGAATATTTCCCTTTTAATGCCGCCGTACTCTTTGCTCCTATAATAAGATACTGTGAGGCTCTTGGACCTGCTCCCCAAGAAAGATATTTATTTGCCAAAGTATTTTCTTTGTTGTTTAATCTTGTCTTTGAAGTCAGGCTGACGGCATAATTGTAAATATTATCATTCACAGGAATTTTTCTAATTATATCTTGTAAATTTATGATTTCCTCAGAGGAAAGAATTACGTTAAGTTGTGATGTCTTTGAGGTGGTTGTATTTTTTAGAATATCCACTTCTTGTTTAAATGTAGGATAGTCCAAATTTAAATTAAACATAAATCTGTCCAATTGAGCCTCCGGTAAAGGATAAGTACCCTCCTGCTCTATAGGGTTTTGTGTGGCAAGCACAAAAAAAGGTTTGTCTAATTGATAGGTCTTGCCCGCAACCGTAACGCAATGCTCTTGCATGGCTTCCAAAAGAGCGGATTGAGTTTTAGGTGAAGTTCTGTTGATTTCGTCAGCCAAAACTATATTGGCAAAAACAGGGCCTTTTATAAATTGAAATTCTCTGTTAGAATCAAGTACTTGACTTCCCGTTATATCCGAAGGCATAAGGTCAGGGGTGAATTGTATTCTATTATAAGTTAGCCCAAGCACTTTGGCAATAGTATTGACCAAAAGAGTTTTTGCCAAGCCCGGAACTCCTACCAAAAGACAGTGTCCCGAAGAAAAAATGGTTGTTAATACCTTATTGACTATATCCTCTTGACCTATAATTACTTTTGCTATTTCTCTTTTTAAAGTGTCGCAACGTTCTATTAGTGTATTTAATTGTTCTACCTCAGACATTGTATAATACTACTTGTTTTTATTTGCTCCATTCAACCAATCAACAGAAAAATTACAATCAATATATTTATTATCTATCCTTATGTATGTTTTTCCTATCAAATTTTCTGCCCATTTTCGCATAATGTTCATTTTCTTTTCCGAAAGTGCTATTTGTTGCACTCTGTCAAAATCATCTTCCAAGTTCACCACATGTTTTTCCACTTTTCTCTTTACTTTTATAAGTCTGTAAGCATCTGATAACTCGGCTTTAAATTCTACAGGAGCGGTTATATCACCTTGTTTCATGGATTGAAAATCTACTCTATCAACATTATCTATTGTCTCATTTATGGCATCTTTGGAAAATCTTGATGAAGCGTTGTTTCGGTTTATTATTAATCCTCCGTTGATTTTACTTTCATCGTCCGAAAATTTTACAATAGCATCCTCAAAAGAAATACTTCCACTTTCTATCAAAGTTTTAACACTGTCCAAAAACATTTTGGCATTGTAAAGAGAAACAGAAGAAACCTTTGGTTGCAAAAGTATATGTCTACAATTTACTTGGTCGCCTCTTCTTTCTATCATTTGCACTATATGAAAACCATATTTGGTTTCAAAAACGGGCGAAACCTCTCCGGGCTGCAAAGAAAACGCCACATTTTCAAACTCTCCCACCATAGAGCCCCTTGTAAAGAATCCCAAATCTCCCCCCTTTCTTGCCGAAGCCTCATCGTCAGAATACAGAGTTGCAAGCGTGGTAAATTTATCACCCTTCAAAATTCTATCTCGGTAGGAATTCAGTCTTGTTTTCACAGCCTCCTTTTCCTCTTGGGAAACAACGGGTATCTTTACTATTTGTGTAAGTTCATACTCTTCTTCTATTTCAGGCAGAGAATCTTTAGGTATTTTTTTATAAAAATCCGTTACCTCTTGTGGAGTGATTTTCACTGACCCTGTAAGTGAATTTTGTTCTTGTTGTATAAGCATATTCTCTTTGATAACATCCCTGTATTGAGATTTAATTTCGGCAAGAGTTTTTTGCATTTGTTTTTCCAATCTTTCCTGAGAACCATATACTTGTATCATATACCTTATACGGTTGTCCATTTCTTGGTCTATCTCATTGTCGGCTATTTGCAAAGAGTCTATATCGGCTTGATGCAAAAGCAGTTTATTCAACAACATATTGTCCAACAAATCACATCTTGTTTGATTGGCTGTGTTTGAATTGGAGCGGGCTTGAATATAGGCTTGCTCCAATTCGGAATACTTTATCATATTTTTTCCTACTACAGCAATAACTTCATCCACAATCGTTTGTGCCGTTAGATTGGAAGTAAATAACAGCACAAATACAGATATGATTAAACTAACTTTTTTTTTCATTTATTTGATAGAATTAAAAACATCATAATAAACCTTATAAGCATATTTTTTCCTCAAATTCGTCAGCCACTGACTTTCCAAAAACTCTTGGTATTGAGAAGTTGCTACACCTCTACATTCATCCAAAGTTTTTGTTTGAGGCAAAAGAAATGATTTCAGCACCAAAACATTGTTTTTGTTAGTCAATAGGGTCGTATCGGTTATTACAACATTCTTTTTGTTCAAATCCTTTGCTATTTCTGTATTCCATATCAGTTTATCTATATTCTTATTTGCTCCTTTTTCATATCTTCCCCATGAGTAAGCAAAATATTTGTCTTGTTTTTCTGTTATGGAAAACTTTTTGCAAAGCAAATCTTTTATTTGGTCGTTGGTTTTATTCTTTTTGGTGGCTTTTGTTATCACCTTTGCAACTTTTTTCAAGTCTATGCTTTTGTCTATGTTCCAAGTGGTAACATCGGCTCTGTTTTGCCAAACATAACTTTCTTTGTTGTTTTGATAAAACTGCTCCAAGCCCAAAGTATCGGTCAAACTTCTATCCCAAACCTCTCTGTCTGTTATTGCAAAAATTAGAAGTCCATCCTTAAATTCCTGCATAATTTCGTTCAATTCCGGATATCTTTCCTCCAATTTGCTATCGGCATACTCAAAAACCTTTTTGTCTACAATATTTTTATAAAATTTATCTAAAAACAAAGGCACGTATTCAGGTGTTTGCTTGTGTTGATAAACATATAATTCATCCAAAAAATCTTTTTGAGTAAAAGAAGTGTCGCCTATGGTAAAGACAACATTATCTCCTACGTAGTCCTCCGGCAATTGCCAAGTACCTTCAAATACGCTGTCTGTTACCAAAGGTTTGATTTGGTCAAAAACTTTTTTATCTTCCTTGAATTTATAGTATTCCTTACTTTGCTCAATGAAATTTTCTATTGATTTATAACTTCTTGCATCTTTACTTATGCGTTGAAGTATGGCTCCTCGCCTTTCTGTCAAAGGTTTAAGAGGATGAATGTTCATAAGTTTGAAAAAATGCCAACCGTATCGGGTTTGTATTATGGGACTTATGTCTTCTTCTTTCATATCCTTAAGAAGTTCAATGTATTCCGCAGGCAGAGTATTTGGTTTTTGATACATAAGCCAACCGTTATTTTGAGCAGAGTATTGGTCTTCGGAATATTTGCGAGCCACAGAATCTATTTTCCACTCCTGTACATGAGAATAGGCTTCTTCTATAAGTTCTTTGGCTTCTTGTTCTGAATGATTTTGAGAATTAATCCAAACGTGTTTGATATTACAAGTAAAAAAAGGAGCCGATATTCTGTCTGTAAGTTTTATTATGTGATAACCAAAATTTGTTCTTACAGGATAGGAAACCTCGCCTTTCTTCAAAGCATAACAAGCACTCTCAAAAGGATAAACCATGGTCATAGAGGAGAAATAACCCAAATCTCCCTTATTACCTATTATAGCCTTTTGTTCTTCTGTGGCTTCTCTACCCTTTGCAGAAGGGTCGTCAGAATATTTCACTGCCAAAGAGTCAAAGTTTTCTCCCTTTAAGGCTTTGTTTCTTATCATCAAGGCTTTGTTATAAGCCTCCAAAGTGTCCTTTGGTGTTGCATTAGCAGGCAAACTTATAAGAATGTGAGAGGCACGTAAAAATTCCTTTTCTCTTTGATAAGCCTCCTCCACAAGTGAGTCGGTTATGGCAGAATTGTTGATATAAGGTTGTATCATCTGTTTCCTATAAGTATCCACTTCGTCTACAAAAGACTTCACAGTGTCGAGACCTTCCTCTCTTGCCTGCAAAAGTTTAAGCCTGTAATTGATATACAAATCCAAATACTTATTTAAATCCTCCCTATCTATTGTTTGGTTGTTGGAAATATTGTTTCTGTTATACATTTTGAGAAATTCTGTTTTTGAAACTTTCTCTCCTTGTATTTCCAACACAATATCATCCTCTTTTTGTGCCTCGGCAACAAAAACGGATAAGGAAAAAACTGCAAGTAAAATTAATATCTTTTTCATCGTGAGTAGTTTGGTGCTTCTTTTGTTATGGTTATATCGTGAGGGTGTCCCTCTATAAAACCGGCGTTAGTAATTTTTATAAATTTTGCTTGTCTTAACATTTCCAAATTCTTTGAACCCGTATATCCCATTCCGGCTTTAAGTCCTCCGACAAGTTGATAGATAACCTCCATTGCACTGCCTTTGTAAGGCACTCTGCCGACAATACCCTCGGGAACAAGTTTTTTCAAATCCTTCTCGTCCGATTGAAAATAACGGTCTTTACTTCCGTTTTGCATAGCGTCCAAAGACCCCATACCTCTATAAGCCTTGTATTTTCTTCCTTCCAAAATAATGGTATCTCCGGGACTTTCTTCCGTACCGGCCAACAAAGAGCCTGCCATAATGGTTGAAGCGCCTGCAGCCAAAGCCTTTACTATATCCCCTGAATATCTTATACCTCCGTCTGCTATTACAGGCACATTTTTATCTTTCAATACTTCACAAACCCTAAGCACCGCGGTAAGTTGAGGCATACCTATACCGGCAACGACTCTTGTTGTGCAAATACTGCCCGGTCCTATACCCACTTTCACTGCATCTGCTCCTGCCTCAGCCAAAAGAAGGGCAGCCTCAGGTGTTGCTATATTGCCTACAACCACGTCTACATCCTTGAATCTGTGTTTTATCTCTTTTAAAGCGGTAATCACATTTTTTGAATGGCCATGCGCCGTATCCACAACAACAGCATCCACTCCGGAAGCAATAACCGCTTCTATTCTGTCATACATATCGTTTGTAATACCTATACCTGCCGCCACTCTTAATCTTCCCATACTATCCTTGCAAGCCATAGGTCTTTGCTTAACTTTTATTATATCCCTGTAAGTTATAAGTCCTACAAGATGTCCTTCACTATCCACTACGGGCAACTTTTCTATTCTGTGCTGTTGCAATATTTCAGCCGCCTCAGCAAAGGTTGTACCTTGATTTGTACTTATTACATTTTTGGTCATAATATCTCGCAAAGGTTTGCGTATATCCTTTTCAAATCTAAGGTCTCTATTGGTTACTATACCTATGAGTTTGTTTTCTTTGTCCACAATAGGAATGCCTCCTATGGAAAACTCTCTCATCATTTTTAAAGCGTCCTCTACCACTGCGTTTTCGTGCAAAGTAGTAGGGTTGGTAATCATACCGTTTTCACTTCTTTTTACTTTTAAAACCTCCTCTGCTTGACGCTCTATGGACATATTTTTGTGTAGCACGCCTATGCCTCCTTCTTGTGCCATGGCAATGGCCATAGGTGCTTCGGTTACCGTATCCATAGCAGCCGCAACTATAGGAATATTAACATCTATATTTCTTGAAAAACGACTTCTAACTGTTACTTCTTTGGGAATAATCTCCGAATAAGCAGGTACCAAAAGTACATCATCGTAAGTCAATCCCTCGCCAATAATCTTTTCGTTATATGAAAACATATTCTTATACATTTTCGTGCAAATTTACATATTTTTATTAAACTAACAAAATTTTATATGTTTTTACAAAAAATAGGCTGTAATAAGTTATTAAAACCTATCAAAAATCCACAAAAAACAGCAAAATCGGTTTACTGATTATCAATGAGTTACAAAATAAATTTTTGCACGCGTTTGGTCAGGTCAGAGAATCTTCGTAACTTTGCATAGAGAAATACC
>CAZITO010000004.1:0-64975 GCA_964542225.1 uncultured Bacteroidaceae bacterium
GTTATGAGCGGTGCTTGTTAAAAATGGCAAAGCCGAATAAGAAAAGTCTTTATTTGAGATAAAAAAGAACATTATGTAATTTTTTTTATTTGGGATAATCTTATTCATATTAATTTCAGGGATACTCTAAAAAAGGAGAGTATCCCTTTGCTTTTTTCTGCTTATGATAACGAATAAAATAGAAAGTGTCTGTGATTTATTTTCGTTTTAAACTTTTTAAATATTCCTTCTGCTCATTGCTAATGCGAAAACTTTCTATTGCTTTTTGTATACTACGATTGTGTGTCCATTTATCCAAAACAGGGCTTTGTAAAATACCAATACTTTGTTGATAATTTTTTGCCAATGCAGTGGCAATATACCATGCTTGCATCATTTTTACATAATACTCTTCTCTTTTTATGGAAACGACTTTTAAAAGATACTCTTCCTTAAAGTCTTCCGCCAAAAAATATTTCATTAACAAACCTATGGCAAAACGAACACTGTATTCTCTCTGACTATCTATCCATTTGTATATAAAGGGCAGAAGTTTTTCCTTGTTTTTCTTAAAACACTTTGGCGCAAACATATCACACGTAGCCCAATTATTTATAAAAGGCAAAAATCTTTCTGTTTCTCTTATACAAACGTCAAAATCCTTTATTTCAGATACAATTAAAATATGCAATTGATTTTCATCAAAATATTTGTGTGGCAGATTGTGTAGAAAAATATTTATAGATTCTTGTTTAAAAAATTGTTTTGCCAATTGACGCAAAAGATTAGTCCTTACTCCGATGATTTCGCTTTTTGCTATATTTGGTAGCAACTTTGATTGAAACTCTCTATAATTTTTATCTTGCAAAGTAAAAAGATATTCCTCTATTTGCTTTAATATCTCACTCATTTTTTTTGTGCAAAGGTAATACTTTAAGATTTTTTACAAAATATGGTTGATTGTAAAAATAAATGATACTATCTTTCGTTCTTCTGAAAACAACCATAAAGTTATAAATAAAATGAAAGAAACAAATTTAAAAATCTTGACTACAAGCCTTTTTGCTATTGCAATAATTATCTTAGGATTGTTTATATATAAGGGACTGCAAACATTCGCCAATAAAGAAAGAATAGTAACCGTTAGAGGTTTGGCAGAAAGAATTGTGGAGGCAAATAGTGCCAACCTTTCTATAAAATACGCTGTGGGAGGAAATGAAATGAGTGAAGTATTGAGGAAAATAGAGCAGTGTAATGATAAAATTGTAAAGTTTGTAAAATCAAAAGGATTGACGGAAAAAGAAATTTCCATTGGTGTTCCAAGCATAAAGGACAAGAAAAATCAAGCCTACAACGAAACATATATTACCCGTTATTATGCGACTGTGAAAATATCTCTTATGAGTGATAGAGTAAATGTTGTCAGAGATATAGAGGTAAGTCAATTTGACCTATACAAAGAGGGAATCAATTTGCTTTCTGAAAATGATTATTACGACTACGATGGTAATGAGGGATATAGTTTTACCAAACTCAACGATATCAAACCTCAAATGATACAAGAAAGTATCAAAAACGCAGAAAAAGCAGCCAACGAATTTGCTCAAGTCTCAAATGCAAAAATAAAAGGAATACAATCTGCTTATCAAGGTCAATTTGAAATAACTCCAACCGATGACCCTTTGAAAGTAAAAGTAAGAGTGGTTTCCACAATAAAATATTTTGTGAAGTAGTCGGCTTTTACTTGACTGAGGTGTATAAAACTTTTAACAAAAAAAGACTCGTTAAAACAACGAGTCTTTTTTTTGATTATGAAAAAGAAAAAAATTCTTTCTAAGCAATCACAAATGATTATTTATCCATTTCCATTTGTCTAAGATGCTGAACATATATGGCTTTAAGTTTGTTTTGACGAGCAATTACTGATGGTTTTGTAAATTGTTTTCTCGCACGCAATTCTCTTACCACACCGGTTTTTTCAAATTTTCTCTTCAATTTTTTTAGCGCCTTTTCAATGTTCTCGCCTTCTTTAATAGGGACAATAATCATAATTTATACCTCTTTCTTTTTTAATTATTAATATTATGTTTAACTGTTTTCAAGTTGCAAAAGTATAACATTTTGCTATATCTACAAAACTTTTTTTAATTTTTCTTCCAACCAAGCAGGACACCTTAAAGGTTTTCTCGTATCTTTATTCACAAAACACAACTCATTCCAGCCCTCACATAAAAGAATTTCTTTGTCCTCTATTTGTTTTATTACCTTATAATCAAAGTGTATTTTTGCTTGAGGAAGTGCTTTAAGTGTGGTGCGTATGGTTATGTAATCATCATAAAGTGCAGGAGTGTGATAGTGTGCATACTGTTCTATTAACGGCATCATTATTCCATGTTTCTCTACTTCGTCATAACTTATGCCTATGCTTCTCATTGTTTCCTCTCTGCCTATCTCAAAGTAACGAAAATAATTACTATTATGTACATAGCCCATTTTATCGGTTTCGTAATACTTCACCCTATGAAAAAAATCAAAAACGTACCCCTGCATAATATTATCTTTTTACACAAAACGAAACAAGACTGCCAAAGTCCTTTTTATTGTACCTTTAAGCAGTCTTCTATAAATTATAAAAAAAGAATGATAATTTTAGCATATAGTTATATACTTCATATATCCTTTCTTTACAGCATTGTCTAAACAAGCACTTAATCCTTTTTTGTTGATAGTTCTCATTCCTTTGGCACTAACTTTAAGACTAACCCAAATACCTTCCTCTGGCAAGTAAAATTTCTTGTTTTGAAGGTTAGGATAGAATCTTCTTTTAGTCTTTATGTTTGAGTGAGAAACTCTATTGCCGTTCAATGCTCCTCTTCCTGTTATTTGGCAAACTCTTGACATATCTCTATATATTTTAATGTTATTATCTACTCTGTTATTTTAACACTTTTGAGTTTGCAAAGTTACTACTCTTTTTTTTAATGGCAAAATTTTTTATGAAAATTATGTACATTCTCACAATGTTAACGTAAGTTATACAGACTTATAACAACTTGGTGCAACCCTTTGCTAAGTTTTATAAAAAAGATATATCTTTGCAAACTCAAAAATAAATATTGTGTTATGCTAACAGAGGAAGAAATTGAAAGATATGTAAGGCAGTTGCAAATACCTTCTTTTGGTCAAATAGGACAGATAAAATTAAAGCAAGCAAAGGTTTTGGTTGTTGGTTTGGGGGGATTGGGAAGTGTGGCAAGTCTTTATTTGGTGGCGGCTGGAGTGGGCTGTGTGGGTATTATGGATAAGGACAAAGTTGCCTTACATAATTTGCAACGTCAAATACTTTATAGAGAGGATGAAGAGGGAGAAAGCAAACTTATTTTGGCGGAGCATTCTTTACATAGGCTTAATTCCAATGTGAAAATTAATACCTATGAATGTTTTTTGGATAAAAACAATGCAGAGGAAATAATAAAACCCTATGATATTGTTTTGGACTGTACGGATAACTATGCTGCCCGTTATCTGATAAATGATATATGTGTTTGTTTGGGAAAGCCTTTTATTTATGGTTCGATAGGAGATACAAAAGGGCAACTCGCTGTATTTAACTACAAAGATAATCCTGCCACATACAGAGACCTGTATCCAAAAGAGGAAATATTAAAACAACAAGGAAATATCAACAAAGGTGTACTTGGAGTTTTACCTTCGGTAATAGCATCTTTGCAAGTCAATGAAGCCATAAAAATGATAACAAACATAGGGCAGGTAATGAAAGATACTTTGTTTATGATAGATTTGCTTACATTGGAAACCACAAAACTAAAAATCACTCCGAAGACTTCTAAGTAAATTTGTATTCTGACTTATAGACAAAGCATCCTAAACAACACTGACTTGGTGCAAGAATTAAAAATTTAAAACTTTTGCAAACTTAATTTCCCTTATAAACAACAGACACGGGTTGTAACCTATCATACCCCATAATACCCTATGCCAACTTGTAAAAAAAGCAGAGGCTCAGCCTTTACCCAACTTATTGCTGACCTGTCATAACCTTCGCAAACCCATAAGAAAAAAGTAACGGCTCAGTCCTTATAAAACACCCAACGGGTGCGGCTTTGCCCTACGAAAAACAGGCTGAGAAAGAGCCGAAAAATATTTTTTCGGAAAATTTAATTGATATACACTAAAAAGTCAAAAATAAGGGTGCTGCTATTGATTATCAGTGAGTTAACTTTTTTGGAGGGGTCAAAATCGGGCAAAAATGGTCATTTTCAGCGTTTTCGAGCGGTTTTTTGAGGAAAAAATTTTTTCTTCGGCTGTTTCGCGAAAATGAAACGCCGATTCATTTCGACGAATCGGCGTTTCGATAAAATAAAACGCCGTTTCGTTTTTATTGATTATCAAGTAGTTATAAGGATAAAAATTGGGAATTTTCTTATAGGGGTATTTCTCTATGCAAAGTTACGAAGATTCTACGACCTGACCAAACGCGTGCAAAAATTCATTTTGTAACTTATTGATAATCAGTAAACCGATTTTCCAAAATTTAAGCGTATTTTATACCTAATCTGCGTTGATAAAATATAATGCTTTTTGTTCTTGTTTGAAAAAAATACTTTGTTTTGAATATGTTATTTTGTGGTTGAAGTTATTTTTTCCAATTCTTCCATGGAAAGTGCCTCTGTGGGGTCGTATATATCATAACGTATATCAGGTATGACCCCTTTTCCCTTTTCTTTTCCTATAAATCTGCCAAACATAGAAGAAAGAGTAACCCTGAACTTTGAATTTGGTAAAGTAACGGTTAAGGGGTCGGCATAAAAAGCCTTTATTTCTCCTTCTTCTCCTATAACTTTGCATTTTTTGTTATAGTGTTGTAAGAGCGAGGCAAAAATAACGGCGGCCGAGTAAGAATTGCGGGACTGAACCACAAAAACTTCACCCTCAAATTTAGGCACACAGTTTTTGGCATTGAAAGTATATTTTTTTTGTGTGTAATCACCATTGTCTCCTTGTCTTGTCAAATATTCAAATCGTTGATTATCTCTTTCTTTACTTGATTTTGCAGTCCAAGTGCCGACATAAATATTCTCTTTGCTGTTTATAAAAAAGCCTGCCAATAGACCTGTTAAATTTACCATACCTCCGCTGTTGTTTGTAATATCAACATAAAGGCGTTTTATGTTTTGTTTTTTAAGAGTTTGAAAATAAGAATATATACTGTCACTAAAAACCAATACATTGGAAGGTGCAAAGGTACCAATACGCATAATTGCAACACTTTTAAGAGAATCTGTTTGCAAATAAGTATTTGTTTGATTTTTGGATTTTTTGCCATGATTTACCCTTGCAAAGGAAGAAGTGTAAAGATTTCCTTCAGAGTCCTTATAAGCATACTCCACACTGTCCTCTATCATATTGTATAAGCAGTAATATCTGACCATATTCAAAAAAGTAGGCTTATACATAGGCTCCACCATTGAATTTCTTTCAAAGAAAATACGCCTCACCTCTTCAATATTGTTATTTCCTACACTCACAAGGAGGTACTTCTCATTATCTTTTTTTATAAATACGCTGTCTCCCACTTGTTCAAATTTTGGAAAAATTATTCTCCGTGACATTTTCTTTTGCATTTTTTGAGGAATATGTATGCTTGAATGCAAATCCAAATAAGCATTGAATCTTGTCATTTCAAGAAAGAATTCCTTCTTTGTCAAAGGCTGTGTAAGAGAGTTTTTTAGACTGTCTGTTTTTTGTTGCCACTGCTCTTGGGAAAGTATTAGAAAGGGATAGGGATGTATGTCTAAAAGTTTTTTATAAAAAAAATCTATATCCTCATGCATGTCTTTTACCTTTATTGTTTTTTCTGATTCTTGAGAAAATACAGGCAAAGACAACCACACACATAAAACAAAAAACAATATATATCTGCTCATAAATACTCTTTTAAATTTGTGCAAAGATAGAATATTTCACATAATATAACGGTGATGACAAGACAAATAAAAACAAACTGAATAACAAAAAATGCAAAAAAATATTGTTTATCTAATAAATTTGACTAACTTTGCAAAAATTTTTTTGGGAGCAAAAGAGTTTTTATAAAGAATTATTATTAACAAACAAAAGACTTAAAAAGAGATGCCAAAAATGAAAACCCGCTCTGCTGTAAAAAAGAGATTTACGGTTACAGCAACAGGGAAATTAAAGAGAAGACATGCTTATCATAGTCATATTTTGACTAAGAAGTCTAACAAGAGAAAGAGAAATCTTTGTTCTTTCACTACGGTTTCCGATGCAGATGCAAAGATTATCAAAGAAATGCTTGTCAGATAAGAAAAGTTAAATGTTTTCAAAAAGAGTTAAAAAAAAATAATTAACCATTGTATCAGTTATTAAGTACCTAATAAAACTAAAAAGGACACTGATACAAAAAAAAGAAAAAGAGAAAATGCCAAGAAGTGTAAATGCTGTTGCTTCAAGACAGCGAAGAAAGAAAATCCTTAACCGTACCAAAGGTTATTGGGGAAGAGGTAAGAATGTTTGGACCGTTGCAAAAAACAAATGGGAAAAAGGTCAAACCTATGCTTACAGAGATAGAAAAGTTAAAAAGAGAGAATTTCGTGCTTTGTGGATTAACAGAATAAATGCCGCTTGCAGAATGAACGACATATCTTATTCTGTATTTATGGGCTTGTTGCACAAAAACAACATAGACCTTAATCGTAAGGTTTTGGCTGACCTTGCAATGAACAATCCGGAGGCTTTCACTGCAGTGGTAAAAGCAGTTAAGAAATAAAATGTTTAACCGTTAAAAAAGAGGGATTACATAAGATGATGAACGAATTGATGAAATATGTCGAGAGCCAAGAGATACAGGAAAGAAATTTTCCGACATTCAAGGCAGGTGATACCATTACGGTTGCATACAAAATCAGAGAAGGAAACAAGGAAAGAATACAGGCTTTCCAAGGCATAGTTATACAGATTTCCGGTCATAAAATGGAAAGAACTTTTACCGTTAGAAAGATATCAAACGGCGTAGGCGTGGAAAGAATATTCCCTATGAACAGTCCTTTTATTGACGATATTAAAGTCAATAAATATGGTGTGGTTCGTAGAGCAAGAATTTACTATTTGAGAAAACTTTCCGGTAAGAGTGCAAGAATAAAGGAAAGAACCATAATCAAAAAATAATAATTCTATATTTAAAAGAAGATAACAGCAGGGCTTTGATTAGTCCTGCTGTTGTCTTTTAAAAAAAAGGAAAACAAAATAAATTATAATAAAGTCGCTAAGAAAAAGAGGTTTATTTTCTTTCACTCTGTTTCTTAATAGACATAGTAGCAGTTATTATTTGTTATAAAATTTGGCAGGCAAATAAAAAGTCTATAATTTTGCAAACTCAAATCATAAATGTTAAAAATATAGAATAGACACAAAAAAAATATTAACTCATGGATTGGTTACAGAGCATTTTTTTTACTCAAAATGTAGCACAGAGTATTTTGCTTATTGCTTTGACTATAGCAGTAGGCTTGTATTTGGGAAGGTTTAAAATAAAAGGAATATCACTTGGAATTACTTGGATTCTTTTTGTTGGTATAATACTTTCTCATTTTGGTTTTATAGCCGATAGTCAATTAATGTCTTTTGTTAAAGACTTCGGATTGATACTTTTTGTTTATGCCATAGGTCTGCAAGTTGGTCCGAGTTTCTTTTCCTCTCTGAAAAAAGGAGGCTTGAAACTTAATATGCTTGCCTCTCTTGTTATTGTCTTGGGCTGTTTGGTAACCATACTTATAGGATATTTGACCAATACAGATTTGGCAACAATGACCGGTATAATGGCAGGTGCAGTAACCAATACTCCATCCCTTGGAGCGGCACAGCAAACCTTGACAGATGCAGGCAGAGAAAGTAATTTTCTTTCTTCGGCATACGCTGTAGCCTATCCTTTGGCAGTGTTGAGTATAATCTTTGTTCCAATGCTTGTCAAGGCTATATTTAGAATAAATCCTAAAAAAGATGATGAACTTGCAAAACAAGGTTCCAATACAGACAACAATCCTTCCTCTTTGTCTATACGCGTTACCAATAAAGGTTTGGAAGGTAAGAGTTTGCAAACCCTACATTCCATATATAAGACACCTTTGGTGGTTTCTCGTATCAAAAGAGTAGATGGTTCGGTGGAAAGACCAACAAGAGACAGTATGCTTTGTGTTGGAGATATAGTTAGACTTGTTACTCTAAAAGAGCATGAACAGGAAGCGGTTTTGCTTATAGGTGAATTACTAAAAACGGAGGATGTACAATGGGATATGGAACACGGAAAGTTGGCATCAAGACGTATAGTTGTAACCAAAAAAGAAATACAAGGCAGAAAATTGGGAGAATTGCATTTGGGCTCTCTGTATGACGTAACGCTTGTCAGGGTAAAAAGAGGTGGAACGGAGTTGGTAGCAAGTGCCGATTTGCAATTGCAATTGGGGGATAGAGTTGTGGTTGTAGGTGCAGAGGAAGATATTCAAAAGGTTGCCAATGTTTTGGGTAATTCCCTAAAACGTTTGGAGGTGCCAAATCTGATTCCTATTTTTATGGGTATTTTCTTGGGAGTCATTGTGGGACTTATTCCTATAAAGTTTCCGGGTATTCCTCAACCTGTAAAATTGGGTTTGGCAGGCGGTTCTTTAATTGTTGCCATATTGATATCTCGTTTTGGACCTTTATACAAAGTTGTTACCTATACCACCACAAGTGCAAATATGATGATAAGAGACATAGGTATATCTTTGTTTTTGGCTTCTGTGGGACTTACTGCAGGGGAGAATTTCGTTGATGTAATAGTTAACGGCGGTTATTGGTGGGTTATCTATGGACTTATTATTACTATAGTACCTACTTTTATAGTTGCTGTTTTGGCAAGAGCGGTGTTTAAATTGCCTTATTATACCATTGTCGGTATGATAGCGGGAGCACATACAGACCCTCCGGCTTTGGCTTTTGCCAACGAAAGTTCCGATAGCGACCATCCTTCTGTAGGTTATGCAACGGTTTATCCTCTCAGTATGTTTTTGAGAATATTTACTGCACAAATTCTCATACTTATATCGTTATAGAAAGAAATGAAAAGATTTAAATTTTTAGTTGTTATTGTTTTTTGTTTGTTTGCAACGAGCGGGCTTTTTGCTCAAACAAAACCTTATGATGAAAAAATAGATGCTCTGTCACAAATCCAGCAAGCCGTAGCAAAAGCAAAGGCGGAAAATAAATATGTTTTGTGTCAAGTGGGAGGCAATTGGTGCCCTTGGTGTCTAAAATTTGCCGAACTTACTCAAACCAATACAGAAATAAAGAATATCATAGATAGCAATTTTGTTTACATACATGTAAATTATTCAACCAATAACAAAAATGCTGAGGCTATGCGTTTTTTGAGAAATCCTGCAAGGTTTGGTTTTCCTGTCTTTGTGATTTTGGATGCAGAGGGTAATTATTTGCATACTCAAAACTCTTCATATTTGGAAGCAGGTAAAGGATACGATGAGAAAAAAGTTTTGAGATTTCTCTCAGATTGGACTTTCCAAAGCGTTAATACCTTAAAATAAATTTAAGTTTTCGCTTTTTGAACAAAATAAATGACTACCTTTGTAGAAAATTGAGATTTTTAGCCTTATGATAGACAAAAAAAGCAACAACCTTCTTAAGAAAGGTTTAAAAAATAAAACAAGGAAACCTTCTTTTTTTGCACGTTACAACAGAAAAAAACTTGTAGGCAAGATAACCTTAGTGCTTAAAGGAGAGGGAGTAGAGCATCTTTGGTTGCATGAGGATTTTGTTTCGGCTCAAGAGAAAAAACCAAAGACTATAGTTGCATACGTGGATTTTGGACAACACGATTCCGACACCATTGCTCATAGTGTAGATGGCAGAATGGATAAGCATTTTCCTAAACATTCCATTAATGTTATAAATGTCAAAACTCTTTTGCCTGCCATAAAAGAATCCATCTTTAAAGAACTTTCTCAAATTTATTAGTATGAAAATCTCTGCCACTATTATTACTCTTAACGAACAGAATAATATAGCAAGATGTATAGAGAGTTTGCAAGATGTTGTAGACGAAATTGTAGTGGTTGATAGTTATTCAACAGATAAAACGGAGGAGATTTGCAGTAAGTACGATGTAAAATTTATCAAGCAAAAGTTCTTAGGCTATACTGCACAGAAAAATTTTGCCGCAAAACAGACAATTAATGATTATGTTTTAAACATAGATGCAGACGAATATTTATCCCAAGAATTAAAGAAAAGCATAAAAGAAATAAAACAAACAGCCACTCCAAAAGTCGGTTATAAGTTAAAGAGGTTGAATAATTTTTGGGGCAATTGGGTGAAAACTTGTGGCTTGTACCCCGATAAACAATTAAGACTATATAACAAAAAGTCGGGCGAATTTCATGGGGATTATGTACATGAAAAAGTGGTTTTCAACGATGCCTCTCAGCCCACAGGAATATTAAAAGGAGATTTATTGCATTTTTCATTTTCATCAAAACAAAAATTCAAAGAGCAATTGGATAAATACGCAAATCTTAAAGCACGAGAATACATAGCCAAAGGCAAGCATATAAGCCCTATTACAGCAATTCTAAAAGCATTATGGAGATTTGTTAAGGATTATATCTTTTTGCTCGGTTTCACACAAGGTAGATTGGGCTTTTTTATATGTTCTTCCTATGCAAAGTATGAATACAAAAAATGCAGGCATAATATATTCTCACAAAACGCAAAACAATCATAGATAGGGTATTGCAAGGCTGTAAGAATTTATTATGTGCTGTTATATGTTTGTATTGTTTGAGGTGGAGCAAAGCCTCTAAAAAATATTTCTTATAAAAAAACGTAAATTCCGAATAATCAAAAATAATTAATTTTTTTGACGGATGATTCGCAAAGTACTTTTCTTCGCGGAAAATAGAAATAACGATAACAAATCAAATAACTCTTAATCCTCAAAATCTTATAATGACTAATATTGAGCAAGTAAAGGCGAGGAAAACCTCTATAGAAAAACAAAAAATCTATGGCACACAACATTTCATAAAAGAAATGATAATAAAGAGTTATAAATATAGAACCTCAAAAAAAGTAAAATTTGTTTGCCATTATGAAATTTGTTTATACTTTTGCTTTCAGTAAGCGTTGCAATATGGTATTGTAAAATTAATACTTTTATCAAACTTACGTTAAAAAAATTATTAATAACGGTTAAAAATTTGTTATGAAAGCACGAGTAATTATTATTTTCGGCTTGGCTGTCATTATGGGGATGCCAAGCGTATCGGCGCAGTCTTTCAAGGAAAAATTAAAGAATGCAACTGAAAAGGTCGGCAAGCAGGTTAAACAGGAAGTATCCAAAAAGAAATCACCAAAAAAATCGTCCAAAAAATCCAAAAATACTTCCGACTTGGAAAAAAGACGCAAAGCAATTGTGGGTAAGGAACAGAAGATTGAAGTAGGAACTACGGCTAAATTACCGGATACCCACACAGCACTTTTTGCGCCACTTTCCCCCAAAAAAGGAACTGTAGATGCAAAGTGGGGTACCAAATCTGTTAAGGCGACAAAACCACCCAAGGATGAAACCAAGCAACCGGACTGGAATGATGCACAAATATCTGCTTATGAACTTGATAATAAAAGCCTTGTTGAAGCCTTTGTGTTGATGGATAAATGTTTTGAAAGTGGATATTTTTCCAATAATAGTCCGGCATCTTTCAGGTGGAGAGCTCTTCAGCGAGAATTAGATGACCGTTTAGAAGCACTTGAACGAATGGTTGAGGAATACGATGAAGCGAGATACGAGTATGAAAACGCTGAAGATAATTTATGGGTTATAGACCATCACCATCAAAATCTATCGGGAATTTTTAGAAGCCGAGCCTATCATGCATTAGTACGCTCATCCATTGCACCTTTTTTTACGACTCAATATAAAGACTTGTCGACAAGAACAACTGATGCTGTCAGGAAATATTTCAGTAATCACGGAGGCTATGAAAATGCACATAAGGCAAACTTTACTGTTTGGGACCCTGATAAAAAATAAGGTCTGACAATATCAATAAGCCAAATAGTGAAAAGTGGCGAACTACTGCTTAATAATTTTTATTTTAGTGGTAGTTCGCCACTGCCATTTTTGTGGGTTAGCATAGGTTGTAATAAGTCAGTATAAGGGTAGAGATGTTGTTTTTTTTCTATTGTTTTTGATGAGTCAGCATTGCTTATGAAAGTAAACGAAAAAAAGCAGTCTTCTTATGGGACTGCTTTCTTGATTAATCGCCTAAACTTAATTATTTAGCAACCTCAGTTGGTGTTGCAGTGCTTGTAGCTGTAGTTGCACTTGCATCTGTTACTTCCTCAGTTGGTGTGTTTTCTGTAGGAGTAGTTGTTGCTGAATCAGTTCCTTTGCTTCCGCATGCTGCGAAAAATCCGGCGATAGCCAATACTAACAATACTTTTTTCATTTCTTTTTAACTTTTTAAAAGGTTTATAAATTCTTTTGTTTTAACCTTGCAAATTTAGTACAACTTTTTTTTATGTCAACACTTTTTGTAAAGAAAATTTAATATGTTAATATTGAAGTATTGAAAATCAGTATTTTAAAAACTAACAAATTTTTGTTAATTACGTTTTCTTGTCTATTCTTTTCTTGTTTGTAATTAGTGTTTTATGCAATATTTGAGGATATGTTTCGTTATAAGCAACATAGAAATTAACAAAAAAAACTTATATCTATGATACAAAGAGTACAAACATTATGGCTTGCCTTGGCATTGGTTTTGTCGGTATTGGCATTTTTCTTTCCTTTGGCTAACTTTTCTCTGTCAGACCAAAGTATAGTATACAACCTTGTTGCCAAATCTGCGGATATCAATTCGGATAACTTTTTTCAACAATCCTCGCCTGTTGTGTTGATAATACTGAATTGTGTTTTTATGGTATTATGTTTGATAACTATATTCACATATAAGAACAGGCTTTTGCAAATGAAGGTATTGGCTTTTGCTTTTTTAATAATTGTGGCTTATACTCTGGTGCTTTTCCTTTATCAGACAGATGCCGGTTTGAAACAAATACTTAGCACTTTCCTAAAAGGTAGGGAGGATTTGGTTAAATCTGTTTTCCAATCTGCTAAAACTATATATGGAGTTGGTTCTTATTTTCCTATAGCACAAATTATTTGTTTGGTTTTTGCTCGAAACGGTATTAGAAAAGACGAAAAACTTGTTCGTTCAATGGACCGTCTGAGATAGTTATTCTTTTTTGATTGTATACAGTATTATATAGAGTCTTATGAAAAAAAAGGTTGCTGTATTTTTTTATCTTTCGTTGTTGATTAATTTTTTATCCTTATATGCTCAAACGTCACAGGATGAAGATGAATGTAATAAGGTTACAGACCCTGTTTTGATTATAAGACCAGACAATAAAATTATGGTGCAATGGAATGCCAACAATATGGCAGATAGTTTTGAGGTCGTATCCGATACTATTGGGAAAATTCCTTCGGATTGTGCTGTAAGATACTATACTCAAAATCACGAGCAACTTTTTTCAGACTTGTTTTCAAAGCGAACTTATCAATTTTTGATAAAAAGCAATTGTGGTGTTGATTTTAGTGATTGGAGGAGTTTTTTTGCCAATTACAGGTCGTCCTATGAGGTGGAAACATTGCCTTATAACCCAAATTATTTGGATAGTTTGGGCTTTGTTTATGCATCGGACAGCAATACCTATGCTTACAAATATGTGGACATAGCCATAGATGAACAGGCTGTTAGTACATATATGAATTTTTCTTACAAATCTTCTTCTTTGTCGGATAGCAATGATATGAGATTGTATTTGCTTAATCAATATTCTGCCATAAGTTTTGATGCTTTACCTGACGAAAATTATAGAATAGGAGATATATGTTTGGCTGGAGATACGAGTCGCAGATATGTACACATAGAATTTGGACGAGATATGTCCGGTGCTGTTCATCGTTTGTTGTTTGCTTGGAAAAATATTGATGGCAATAATATAAATCCTCCTCTTTTGGTGGATAGCATGGAAGTGGTTTCACGTTTTTGTGCTATCCCCGACAGTGTATCTACCTCAGAACTTGCTCCTCATTATGCTCAAATTACTTGGGTGGCTGACTATGGACAAGAAAATTTTCAATTGGAATACAAAAAAAATACAGATACTGAATGGACCGTACATTCAAACGTGGAAAACAATTTTGTTATTGAAAATCTTATACCCGATACCTATTATAATGTAAGAATAAAAGCCATTTGCGACAATGAAGAAAGTTTGTATAGCGATGAGTTTACTTTTCTTACTCCTATTGAGTTAAACGTACCCGAGAATATAACGCTTAACGTAGGAGATACCCATCTTGCTGTTATGTGGGATGAGGTGGAATATGCTACGGGATACAATTTTTCATACAAGAAATCAAGTGAGCAAAATTGGACGGAAATTATTACTGAACAGAATAATATTATTGTGGATAGTTTGTTGCCAGATGCTGTTTATAATATAAGAATAAAAGCACTGCACAACGATATAGAAAGCCTGTGGTCTGAAATCAAAACCATTAGGACTTATTGTTTGGTCAGTGGAGCATACCCTTACAATGTGGAGCAGGAGTTTTTTGTAAAAATCAATGAAGAGAATAATTTTGCATTGCCTTCTTGTTGGCGATATGATAGTGCGATATATTCCCCTTATTTTGATTTTACATTACTTACTCATCCTTACCTTAGTTTTGATTACTTGTCTTCTTCCTTTGTGGATTTGCAAATTTCCATAGACGGAGGGGAAAACTTTGTTTTGGTTAGCAATCTTAATAACGTGGATAATTTTTCTTCTAAGATAATATCTCTTTCTCCTTATTTGGGTTATGAGAAAGTTGTGTTGAGATTTGTATCCTCAGTGCCAATGGATAGCAGTTTTAAAGTAAGAAATTTTGTTTTGCAAAATGCCTGTCCTTCTCCTACCAACATATCAATAAGCGATGTTACTCAAACTTCTTTTACACTCGCTTGGCAGACAACAACAGCAAATACCAATATTTCTTTAAAGAATATGATGGGCGATGTTATCAATGAGTTTGTTACACAAAACAATACTCAAACCTTTATAGATTTGCAACCTAATACCACATATAAAGTTGTCTTAACTCCTATTTGCGAAACATTGCCAATTTTGGATAGCGTGGAAATAGATGTGCAAACTCTTGCTATGTCTTACGTTTGCCCTACGCCAGACAATGTATACGGAGAATGGGTGCATTCCGATAGTGATGAAGCACTTTTGCTCACATGGGAGTCTGAGGCTGATATTTGGCAGGTTGTTTATAAGGATTATTATGCTGTAAAATGGGATACGGCTGTGGTAACCATTAACCCTATATTTACATTAAGAAATTTGGAACTCAATCATTCCTATCTCCTAAAAGTCAGAACGGTTTGCAATGTCGGAGATACTTCCGATTTTACGGAACTTATACATATATATATAGGAGTTAACGACTTGGAAAATATTGCAGATTTGGAAAAGGATATTATTGTTTTTCCAAACCCTACCTCCAATGGTGTGAGAATAACTTCAAATAAAACAAACATAGCAGAGATTTCAATTTACAATTTGAAAGGAAAAAAGGTTTGGGAAAATTCCTATACGGATGATTTTATTGATTTGAAAATCTTTGGCAAAGGCATTTATTTTGCTGTAATAGAAGACAAAGAGGGTAGAAACATAACAAAGAAAATAATAGTGGAGTAATTGATTTTACTTGTTTGCTTTTTGTTTGTTGGAGGTGTTTTACTAAATATGTTGTTTGTTGTTTTGTAAAAAATATGAGTTTTTTTACTCAGAAATGAGAAGTAAAACTATTAAAACTGAAATAAAATGTCATTTTCTTGTAAAAGTTAAACTTTTGATTTTTAGGAAAGTGGCTTTTGAAAATACCATTTAATTGTTTTTTTTCTTTGTCAATTCATTTAAAATGTTTTTCTTTGCATTCCAAATTATAAATTTTAAAAAATTATTAGAATTATGTCTGAAGAAATTGCAAAGAAAGTAATAGCTATCGTAGTAGATAAGTTAGGAGTAGAAGAAAGTCAAGTAAAACCTGAAGCGAACTTTACTAGCGATTTAGGTGCTGATTCTTTGGATACTGTTGAGTTGATAATGGAACTTGAGAAAGAGTTTAATATTTCTATTCCGGACGACCAAGCAGAAAAGATAGCAACAGTAGCAGACGCTATTAATTACATTGAAAACGCAACAAAATAAGTTTCCTTAACATTATTATTATGGGAATGAAACGTGTTGTAATTACAGGCTTAGGAGCCCTTACTCCGATAGGTAACGGTCTAAAGAATTATTGGGACGGTTTGACGAGCGGAGTAAGTGGCGGTGCGCCTATTACTCACTTTGATGCTTCCAACGCAAAAACGACCTTTGCTTGTGAGGTTAAGGGGTTTGACGGCGGACAGTATTTTGATAGAAAAGAGATAAGAAAATATGATTTGTTTTCGCAATATGGTATAGTTACCGCAGACGAAGCCATAGCCGATAGTGGGCTTGATATGGATAAGTTGGACAAGGAAATGGCTGGAGTTATCTGGTCTTCCGGTATTGGCGGTATACAGACATTTGAGGAAGAAATAACAAATTTTGTTAAAGGAGATGGTTCTTTAAGATTCTCTCCGTTTTTTATTCCAAAAATGATAGCCGATATTTGTGCAGGTCATATATCTATAAAATATGGTTTGGAAGGACCTAATTTTGCTACTGTTTCTGCATGTGCTTCTTCTGCTCATGCTATAGCACAAGCTTTTATGTTTGTCAAACTTGGCAAGGCCAATATGATGGTATGTGGTGGTAGTGAGGCTGCTATTACTCATGCCGGTCTTGGTGGTTTTTCTTCTATGAAAGCCATTAGCCAAAGAAATGACGACCCTAAAACCGCTTCTCGTCCTTTTGATAAGGATAGGGATGGTTTTGTTTTGGGAGAAGGTGCTGGTGCTTTGATTTTGGAAGAGTATGAGCATGCTAAAAAGAGAGGTGCTAAGATTTATGCCGAGATAGTAGGTGCTGGACTTACTGCTGATGCTTATCACATGACGGCTCCTCATCCGGAGGGCAAATGTACTATGAGAGCAATGCGTCTTGCCGTAGAAGAAGGCGGGTTGAATTTGGAAGATGTAACGCACATCAATACCCATGGCACATCTACACCTTTGGGAGATATAGCAGAGGTAAAGGCTATTACCAACTTGTTTGGAGACCATGCAAAGAATATAAACATCAATTCAACCAAGTCCATGACAGGACATTTGCTTGGTGCCGCAGGTGCAATAGAGGCTATAGCAACAGTTTTGGCTATAAAGAACGGTGTAGTACCTCCTACCATTAATCACTTTACAGACGATGACCAATTGCCAAAAGAATTGAATTTCACTTTTAATCAACCTCAAGAAAGAGAGATAAAGGCGGCTATAAGCAATACCTTTGGTTTTGGTGGTCATAATGCTTCTTTAGTCTTCAAAAAATTTGAGTAAAATCTATGTTCTTGTTTGCAAAACATATAAACGAACAAGAAAAATCTATAATAAAATTCTTAAAAAATATTCTTGGGTGCAAGCCTAAGAATATTTTTCTCTATAAAACTGCTTTGACTCACAAGTCTTGTTCTCACAAAGACGCAAAAGGAAACAAAATCAACAATGAACGCTTGGAATACTTAGGAGACACCGTTCTAAGTACCATAGTGGGAGACTATCTTTTTAAAAAATATCCTCATCAAGGAGAAGGCTTTTTAACAGAAATGAGAGCAAAGATAGTTTCACGTTCCTCGCTAAATTCTTTATCAAAGAAAATAGGACTTTCCGATTTGGTTGAGTATAGCAAATCTTCAAATGGAGGTTTTGCTTCTCTGTCGGGCAATGCTTTTGAAGCCATGACGGGAGCCTTGTACTTGGATAAAGGTTATAAAAAAACTTACGAAATTTTGATAAACAGGGTTTTTATGGTCTATATGGATATTGCTCAAATAGAGAAAACTCAGTGGAATTTCAAGAGTAAGATAATAGATTGGGCACAAAAGAATAAAAGACAGATATCATTCCAAGTTATTGATGTTGTGGAAGTAGGACATAGAAAACAATATAATACCGCTGTTTTTATAGATAATATACAACAAGAAAGCGCTGTAGAGTTTTCCATAAAAGCCTCCGAGCAACTTGCCTCCGAAAAAACATACAAAAACTTAGAAGAAAAAGGCATTATAACATAGAGGTTTTTCACTTTTTGGTTAATAAATATTACTCCCAATATTTTTATATCTATATTTAATTAGAAAAAGCAAATCAGATATTTTTACAAAAGACAAGTGAGATGTAATATTTTTTTTGGGGAATATGTTTGTACATTCAAAAATAATATGTAATTTTGCAAACAGAATGGTAAGAGGAGCGGCGAGAACGTTTCCTCTTTTTTGTATTACTTAAAATAGAGTAGAGTATGCTGGACAAAAATTTGATAAAAGAGAAAGCAGAGGAGTTTTTGAAGGATAGAGATGATTTGTTTATTGTAGGTGTTAAGGTGAGTAAAAAAAATGAAGTTGAGGTTGTTATTGACGGAGATAGTGGAGTAAAGGTAGAGGATTGTATAAACCTTTCAAGACACCTTAATAAAAGTTTTGACAGAGACAAAGAAGATTTTGAACTTACGGTTATGTCTTCTGGCTTAGGTGATTATTTTTCTTTGCCAAGACAATATAACAAAAACATCGGAGAAAACATAGAGATAATAGACAAAGAGGGAGAGAAGTTTGAGGGCATACTTTCAGAAAAAAGAGAAAAATCAATTCTTTTAACAACAAAAAAGGATAAAGAAGGAACAGAGATTCCTTTTGAAAATATAGAAAAAGCAAGAGTAATAATCAATTTCAATAAACAAAAATAATTTTTTTAGTTTCTTATGGAAAAGTCAAGTTTGGTGGATTCGTTTGCTGAATTCAAAGATATTAAAGGTATAGATACAGAAACCTTGATGCGTATTTTGGAAGATGTGCTTAGAGGTCTTTTAAAAAAGAATTATGGTACAGATAAAAATATAGACATCATTGTAAATGTGGACAAGGGAGATTTGGAAATATGGCGTAATCGTACCATTGTAGAGGATGACAAGGTGGAAGATATCAATACTCAAGTACCATATTCTGAGGCTATAAAAATAGAACCTGATTTTGAGGTTGGAGAAGAATTGTCGGAGGAAATACATTTTACGGATTTTGGAAGAAGAGATATACTTGCCATAAGACAAAATTTGATAGGCAAAATACAAGAATACGACCGTGCAAGAATATACAATAAATACAAAGAAAGAGTAGGTTCCATAATAGTATGTGAGGTTTATCAGGTATGGAAAAAAGAGGTAATGCTTTTGGACGAGGACGGTATAGAATTGACTTTGCCAAAATCAGAGCAAATACCGGGAGACTTTTTCAGAAAAGGAGATGCAGTTAAGGGCATAGTCCTAAAGGTAGAGATGAGAAACGGAATACCAAACATAATAGTATCAAGGGTTTCTCCTATATTCTTGGAGCGTTTGTTTGAAAATGAGGTACCGGAAATATTTGACGGACTTATCACCATACGCAATGCAGTGCGTCAGCCGGGAGAGAGGGCTAAGATAGCGGTAGAAAGTTATGATGATAGAATAGACCCTGTAGGTGCTTGTGTGGGTATGAAAGGTTCAAGAATTCACGGTATAGTGAGAGAACTTAGAAACGAAAATATAGACGTTATTAATTATACCTCCAATCCGGAATTGTATATATCTCGTGCTTTATCACCGGCTCAGGTTTTGTCGGTTACTGTTTATGAGGATACTAAAAAGGCTGATGTGTTTATGAAACCCGACCAAGTTTCTTTGGCTATAGGAAAGGGCGGATACAATATTCGTTTGGCAAGCAAACTTACCGGCTACGAGATAGATGTTTATAGAGACAGCGATATGGAATACGAGGATGATGTTGATTTGCAAGAATTTTCAGACGAGATAGAACTATGGATAATAGAGGCATTGAAGTCCATAGGTTGCGATACTGCTAAGGATGTGCTTGCTTTGTCAAAAGAAGATGTTGCCGAGAGAGCAGACCTTGAATTGGAAACTGTTGAAAACGTGTTTAAGATTTTGAGTGCAGAATTTGAAAATGATTCTACAATGGATAAAGAATAATTGATAATTTTGGACTTGCCTCAAAAAAGAAAATATATTTTATAGAAAACAAAAACGATAAAAAATTAAATAAAAGGGGAGAATATGTCAGAAGAGAAAAAGTCTATACGATTAAAACAAGCCGCTACGGAATTTAATGTAGGCGTAGATACCATAGTGGAGTTTCTTGCAAAAAAAGGCAAGACAATAGAGAGCAAGCCTAATACAAAAATAGACTCGGAGGCATACGAATTACTTATCAATGCTTTTCAGGGAGAGAAAGAGAAGAAGGAGAAAGCCGATAATCTACAAATAAGCATTAACAAGAAAAACGAACAGGATATTGTTGCCAAGGAGGATACCCAAAAACAAAGTAACGAGGAACCTGTTAGCCATGTAGACACTGTCGGAGATATTATTGTTAAATCTACAACCATAGATTTTAATTCTGAATCCACAAAGAAGAAAGAGGATAAAAAGGTTGAGAATAAACATACAAGAGAAAGACATACTAAGACAGAAGAAAAGAAAGAGGTTCTTATCAAAGACGAAAAAGAGGCTTTACCCAAAGAAGAGGCGAAAGAGGATATCTCTCCTGTATCTTCCGACCATACTCCTAAGATAGACGAGAAGGAAAGCGAGGTTATAGTGTCAAAGGATGGCACAAAAATAAATATATTAGGCAAAATAGACCTTGCATCTTTGAATACCAAAAACAGGACAGATAAAAAATCCTCTAAAGATAAACGCAAAGAAGATAAAAATAAGAACAAACAAGACAACAAAGAAGCAAAGGATAAATCCGACAAGAAAAACAGACCTGATAACAAGAAAAAACAGGAAAAGAAAAAACAAGATAAGCCTACAATAGAGCAGAATAAAAATCTTGCAAGCAATAACCAGCCAAGCAAGACCGAAGAAACCAAAAATATTACTGCCCAACAAAAACCTGCAGAAGAAAAGAAAGATAATTTCATAGAAACTCAGTATGTTAAATTGACAGGGCCTAAATTGACAGGTGAAACAGTGGATTTGAGTCAATTTCAGCATAGTGAGACGAAAAAAGAAAAGAACAAAAAGGATAAAAATTCTGACGACAAAAAGAAGCGTAAGCGTATAAAAACCAACGCTGCCAACCCTATAAACAAAGAAGATAAACCTTCTGACAATGTTTCCAATGCAAAAAAGGACAAAAAGAAGGTTAAAAAAGATAAGAAGAAAACAAGGGAAATCAACACCGAGGAGATAGAAAAGCAGATAAAAGAAACTTTGGCAAGACTTTCTCCTATGGGTAAGAGTAAGACCTCAAAACACAGAAGAGAAAAACGACAAATTGTTTCTCAGCATCACCAAGAGGAGTTGCAACAAAAAGAGGAAGAGAAGAAGATTTTAAAGGTTACAGAATTTGTTACAGCCAATGAGTTGGCAACTATGATGAATCTTCCTGTAACCAAAATTATCGCCTCTTGTATGCAGTTGGGAATGTTTGTTTCCATCAATCAGCGATTGGATGCGGAGGCTTTGCAACTTATAGCGGATGAGTTTGGTTTTCAGGTTGAATTTGTTGGAGCAGAGGTGATAGAAACCCTTAGCAGTGAGGAAGAAACAGATAGAGAGGAAGACCTTGAACCACGTGCTCCTATTGTTACGGTTATGGGACACGTAGACCATGGTAAAACTTCTCTTTTGGACTACATAAGAAAAACAAACGTTATAGCCGGAGAAGCCGGAGGTATAACTCAGCATATAGGTGCTTACGAGGTAGTTTTGCCTCATAGCGGAAGAAAGATAACCTTCCTTGATACTCCGGGACACGAAGCCTTTACGGCCATGCGTGCAAGAGGAGCAAAGATGACGGATATTGCCATAATAGTTGTTGCTTGCGACGACAAGATAATGCCTCAAACGGTGGAAGCCATCAATCACGCTCAAGCGGCAGGTGTGCCTATAATTTTTGCACTCAACAAAATAGACAAGCCGGGAGCAGACCCTGAGAGAATAAAAGGTGAGTTGGCAAATATGAATCTTTTGGTTGAAGACTGGGGCGGAAAAATACAATCTCAGGAAATTTCTGCAAAACAAGGAACTAATGTTGATTTGCTTTTGGAGAAAGTGCTTTTGGAAGCAGATATGCTTGACCTTAAAGGCAATCCTCACAAGAGAGCCAAAGGTACTGTTATAGAATCTTCTTTGGACAAGGGTAGAGGTTATATTGCCAAAATTCTGGTGCAAGACGGCACAATAAAACAAACTGATTTTGTTTTGGCTGGCACTTGTTTTGGCAGGGTAAAGGCTATGTACAACGAGAGAAATCAATTGCAAACCTCAGCAGGTCCTTCTACTCCTGTTTTGCTTTTGGGACTTAACGGTGCTCCTCAGGCAGGTGATTCCTTTAATGTGGTACCTAATGAAAAAGAGGCTAAGGATTTGGCTTCAAAACGATTGCAATTGCAGAGAGAACAGGGCTTGCGTACTCAAAAACATATAACTTTGGACGAGATAGGTAGAAGAATAGCAATAGGAGATTTCAAAGAGTTAAACATTATTCTAAAAGCCGATGTGGATGGTTCTGTGGAGGCTTTGGCAGATTCTTTGTTAAAACTTTCAACTCCGGAGGTTCAGGTAAACGTTGTGCATAAGGCTGTCGGTCAAATAACCGAGTCCGATGTTTTGTTGGCAACGGCTTCCAATGCCATTATAATAGGTTTCCAAGTGAGACCTTCACAAGGAGCGAGAAAACTTGCCGAGCAAGAGCAAATAGATATAAGATTGTATTCCATTATTTACGATGCCATCAACGAGTTAAAAGATGCTATTGAGGGTATGCTTTCACCTGAAATAAAGGAAAAAGTTGTTTGCAACCTTGAAGTCAGAGAAACATTTAAAATTTCCAAAGTCGGTACCATTGCCGGTTGTTTCTGCACTGAGGGTAAAATCAATAAAAATACCAAAGTGCGTTTGATTAGAGATGGTATTGTGGTTTATAGTGGAGTTTTGGCATCCTTAAAGCGATTCAAAGATGAGGTAAAAGAGGTTGTTATGGGACAAGACTGCGGACTTAATATAGAAAACTTCAACGATATAAAAGTCGGTGATATTATAGAAGGATATGACGAAATAGAAATAAAACGTACTTTGAAATAACAATTATCGTTAAAAATACATTTAATCAGAACGAGGTTGTAAATAAAAACAGCCTCGTTTTTTTATAATCTCATATATTGGTACTATGTTTTTATAACGCTAATTTGCTACAAAATATCCCCAATTTTTGAAAAATCGGTTTACTGATTATCAATAAGTTACAAAATAAATTTTTGCACGCGTTTGGTCAGGTCTGTTTTTCTTCGTAACTTTGCATAGAGAAATACCCCTATCACAAAAATTCCAATTTTTACCCTTATAACTACTTGATAATCAATAAAAACGAAACGGCGTTTTATTTTATCTAAACGCCGATTCGTCGAAATGAATCGGCGATTCGTTTTCATAAAACGGGCAAAGAAAAAATTTTTTCCTCAATAAACCGCTCGAAAACACTGAAAATGACCATTTTTGCCCGATTTTGACCCTTTGAAAAATGTTAACTCATTGATAATCAATATTAGTATCCCTATTTTTGAACTTTTAGTACCCATTAATTAAATTTCCCAAAAAAATATTTTTCGGCTCAGGCTCAGCCTGTTTTATAAGGGCAAAGCCGCACCCGTTGGGTGTTTTATAAGGGCAAAGCCGTTACTTTTTGGCTCTTTTTTATGGGTTGGCATAGGTTATTATAAGTGGGGTTATAAAAAAACTTCTTAATATCTATGTTGATTTATAAAAAATAAAGAAAAAATGGTATATATAATAAATTATGTATATCTTCGCAGAGTAATTTCTTTTATGTCTAATCTAAATTTTTAAGAAAATGAAAAAGTTATTGTCTATTTTAATTATTTCCTTGTGTGTTCTTTTTATACAAGGTAATGTTTTTGCTCAGAGGGAGAGCGGAAATGCGTGGGCTTCGCCTATGATTAGTATTTCATATTTAAACGGAGGGAATGATGTTGTAGATTATTACGGTATGGAAGCCAATGTTATTAATTCTTTTGCGTGGGGATTTGATTTGGGCTACGATTTCAATAAAATGTATATGTTTATTTCAATAGAAGAAGAAAATACAAATTTGGACAAAGATAATCAGACATTGAAAATAAAAACAAACAATGCAAGTCTTAATTTCGCTTACCCGCTGTGGCAAACAAAGTCGCAGAAGTTTTCACTTGATTTTCGTTTGGGGGTAGGCGTATATGGTGCAGATATTTCTTATGCAAAGGAAATAGCGGGAAACACAAGACCTTTAAACGAGTCCATAAAACAAAACTATAATTTATTTCTACCCGTAGGATTAACATTGAATTTGTTTAAAACAAATAAAACCATTGTAAGATTAAGTTGTCTTTACAGACATTCCTTTGACACAGGCACAACAAAATATTTTGGCTCTGATAAAAAGAATTCCAATTATCCATTTAACAAACTTGGTTCATTGTCTTTGAACTTAGGTTGTGCTTTTGGGATTTAACAAAAAAAACTCTATACAAACGAGGTTGTAGATAATAAAACAGCCTCGTTTTTTTATTTGATGTTTTAAGCGATGCATTTTATAAAAAATATCTGCTTTCTATATGAATTTTTGTTTAAAAAATAGTATTTTAAATCACAATCATAATTTTTTGTATCTTTGCAATATGGAAAACAGAAGAATGGAAAAGATAAACAGACTTATTCAAAAAGATTTGTCTGAAATTTTTAGAGAAAGTGCAAAAGAAGAGTTTTTTTCTTCAATCATAACGGTTACAAAAGTAAATGTAACCTCCGACCTTTCGCTTGCAAGAATATATGTAAGTGTTTTTGTACCTGCAAATTGTCCGATAGAAATAACCAAAGGGAAGGACAACCCTCAAGCAAGAGAAATTGCTTTGTTGCAGATAATCAAAGAGAAAAAAGATTATTTGCGTATGATTTTGGCTCAGAGAGAAAGGCATCAATTGAGAATCATACCTGATTTAACATTTTTTTTGGATGATACTTTGGAATACGCCAAAAGAATAGACGAACTTCTAAAAAAATAACCTTTGGCAATCGGTACCGATAAGGCAATGAAATTGAAAAATCTTTTTTTTATAGTCAATAGGCTGTGTTTTTCAAAGAAAAACAGAGGAATTGTACATACCATTTCTTTGATTTCTTTGATAGGTATTGCTGTCGGCTGTCTTGCTTTGTTGGTGGTGCTAAGTGTTTTTAATGGGTTTACCTCTGTTGCCGAGATTATGATGGAAAAGGAAAACCCTCCTTTGCTCATACAAGCCTCGCATGGCAAAACTTTCCAAGAGGACAAGGTTGCAAATATTCTCAAAAATTCCCATACACAAAAAAACAATCTTGCTCTTGTGCCTATAGTGGAACAAACGGCAATGCTAAGTTTCGGACCAAATCAAAGAATAGTAAAACTAATAGGTACGACAGACGAATATTTTAAATACAACGCCATAAATGATAGTTTATTGGTAACAGATAGGTCAAAATCTTTTTCTTTGGATACGGATATTTGTATTTTGGGAGTAGGTTTGGCTTTTGATATAGGTTTGCATAGCGGGGCGGAGAAAATGGGCTTGACCTTAAAAATTACCATACCACAAACAGACAATCAAGAGGCAACTGTCTTGGAGGATATGTTGCAATATTGTGTGGTAAGATATGGCGGTTGTTTTCAAACAAGTTCCGATTTGGACAATGGTTACGTTTTTATCAACATAGACAAGGCAAGGGAATTATTGGGATATACCTCCAACGAAGTAACGGCTTTGTATGATATACCCAAACCAAATGTTGATAAACAAAACTATGTTCAGAACAGAAAAAAAATATTGGAAAAAACGGATAACATAGAGGCAAAAACCCTATTGGAGCAACAAGCCCTATATTTTCGTATAGCAAAAAGCGAAAAATTTGCCGTTTATCTCATTTTGTCTTTTATTCTTTTTATAGCAACTATCAATATACTCTCTTCTTTGATAATACTTTACATTCAAAAACAAAGAATGAATTATATTTTAAGAGCCTTGGGATGTACAAAAAAAGATTTGCAAAGAATATATTTTTATTATGGTATGACCATAAACATAGTGGGCTGTGTCGTGGGGGTGATATCGGGCTTGGTGATTTGTTTTTTACAGCAGAATTTTGGAATAGTAAAACTTTCGGGTAATAATTTTGTTGTGGATGCTTTTCCCGTTAAAGTTTTGTTTTGGGATATAATAAGAATAGTGCTTATAGTTATCCTTATAGGCACCATAACGATAAGAATAGTAAGTAAAAGATTGAAAATAAATTAGTTTTTTTATGGAAACAAATAAAAAACTTTCGGTTAGAATATATAATACACTTTCCGGCATGAAAGAGGGCTTTCGTCCTTTGAATGAAAAAATGGTTGGAATGTATGTTTGTGGTCCTACTGTCTATGGTGAGGCTCATCTTGGTCATGCACGTAGCGCCATAACTTTTGATATTGTTTACAGAGTGTTGAAATATGCGGGCTACAACGTTAGGTATGTCAGAAATTTTACCGATGTCGGACATCTTTTAAATGATGCCGATGAGGGCGATGATAAAGTGGAAAAGAAAGCACTCGCCGAAAACAAAGAACCGCAAGAAGTTGCTCAATACTATGAGGCAAAATATCTTTGGGCTGTGGATAGTTTGAATTGCTTGCGTCCAAACCTAATGCCCATAGCCTCAGGTCATATAATAGAACAAATAGAAATAGTAAAAACATTATTGGATAAAGGTTTGGCGTATATCAGTGAGGGTAGCGTTTATTTTGATGTGGAGAAATATAACAATACGGTTAAGAAATACGGAGTGCTTTCTCATAGAACATTGGAAGATACAAAGGACAACTCACGCGAACTCAACGGACAACAAGAAAAACACAACCCTTTTGATTTTGCCCTTTGGAAAAAAGCACCTAAGGAACACATAATGAAATGGCCGAGTCCTTGGTCAATGGGTTTTCCGGGCTGGCATTTGGAATGTACTGCCATGGGCAAAAAATATTTGGGTGAAGAGTTTGATATACACGGAGGAGGTATGGATTTGTTGTTTCCTCACCACGATTGCGAAATTGCCCAAAGTGTAGGAGCCTTTGGCAAAATGCCTGCCAAATATTGGTTGCACAACAATATGATAACCATAGAGGGAAGAAAGATGGGCAAGTCCTACAACAATTTTATTACAATAAGCGAAATGTTTTCCGGTCAGCACCATCTTTTACAAAAAGCCTATTCCCCTATGACCATAAGATTTTTTATGCTTATGGCACACTATCGCAGTACTTTGGACTTTTCCAATGAGGCTTTGATTGCTTCCGAGAAAGGTTTTGCCCGCTTGATGGAAGCGAAAAAGAAAATCTCCGCTCTGCCTGAAAGCAAGGAAACCTCCTTTGATGTCAGAACATTGCTGAACAATGCCATAGATGCTTTGCTTGACGATTTCAATACTCCGATTTGTATTGCCAATTTGTTTGAACTTTGCAAACACATCAACAGCGTTGCAGACAAAAAAGCAACCATAAGCAAAGAAGATAAATTATTTTTACAAGAAAATTTCAATATCATTTGTGAGGAAGTCTTAGGCTTAAAGGAGGACAACAACTCTTCGGATAGCAAAGTGATAGAGGGCTTGATGTCTTTGATACTTGAGGTTAGAAAAACAGCAAGAGAACAAAAAGATTATGCCACTTCTGACAAAATACGTGATGCTTTGAAAACTGCAGGTATTGAAATAAAAGACTCCAAAGAGGGAGCAGAGTGGAGAATCTTGTAACCTTAAATAAAAGTCGTTAAACGGAAATAAAGAAAGTTTGTAGTTAGAAAGAAGAAGGAATGAAATATATTAGATTTATGATAATATTTTTGTTTTTCTGTGCCTTAGAAACAAAGGCACAAAATCCTGTTTTGCAAAATGTTATCAATAATATAAGTGCTGATTCCATACGATACAATGTTGAGGCATTGGAAAATTTTCATTCTCGTTTCTTCTTTTCCGACTATAAAAGACAGGTTGCTTTTTATCTAAAAGACAGAATGGAAGCCTATGGCTTTGAGGTGGAGGTGGATTCTTTTTATGTGCAAGACCTTTATATTTTGGCAAGTGTGCCAATGAACAGTGCTTGGGCATACAATGTGCTTTGTTTCAAAAAAGGAGAAGGCAACACTCCCAAAGACAAAAGTCTGTTTCTCGGCGCTCATTATGATTGCATATCCAACAGGGAAGAGAGTTTTTTTGATTATGAACACTTTGCGCCGGGTGCGGATGACAATGCTTCGGGTGTTGCCACACTGTTGGAATTGGCTCGCATTTGGCAACAAAGCAATATAACCTCAAAATATAATTTGAGAATAGAGTTTTATGACGGAGAGGAATTGAATTTTGTGGGAAGCAATCACAGGTTGCACCAAATGGCAGAAACGTGGAGCATAGATGTTTTGGCTATGATAAATTTGGATATGGTCGGTTACAATCATACCGATACTTTAAACATTAATCATTATGACAATTCCCAAGACCTAACACTAAAAGCCGTGGACAATACTTTGATTTACTCCGACCTTATTCCCTGCTTGGATACGGTGTATAGGGAACGTTCTGATTCTTGGGTTTTCTATACTTGGGGATTAAAGGCATTGTTTCTAACCGAACACGACTTTTCTCCTTATTATCATACTTTGCAAGACAGCAGCAAATATTTGGACTTTGATTATATGAAAAAGGTTTGTGGTGTTACTCTGTCGCTTGCTTATGACTTGTTGGTTTCACAGGTTGTTTCCGTCGGTTTGGAAGATATAGAACAAATAAAGATAATACAAATCAATAACAACAAGATAACAATACAAATTCCAAATATTAATTGCAAAACGGATAATGTTTTTGTTGTGGATAACTATGGTCGCACACTGAGACCACAAACACACATTTCAAATAAACAAATCACAATAGATATTTCAAAAATAAAGACAGGACTATATACATTATTGATTTATAATAATAAGGGAAAGTATACTAAAAGTTTTCTCAAACTATAAAAAGAGAATTAGGATAATTATAATTAATCATTTAACAAATACATTTTATGAAAAAAATCAGTTTATTACTGCTGGCAATGTTGGTTATGACAACCTCTTTATTTGCCACTCCAAAAAAAACTCCTCCACCAGATGAGGGTATGTGGTTGCCTATGTTTTTTAAGCAACTGAATTATGAGGATATGAAAAAACTCGGCTTACAACTTTCAGCCGAAGAACTCTATTCATTCAACAACTCTTCTTTGAAAGATGCCATAGTACAAATGGGTCAGTTTTGTACGGGAGAAATGGTTTCGGAAAATGGTTTGATGTTTACCAATCATCATTGCGGTTATGATGCCATAGCAACCGCTTCAACCATAGAACACGACTATCTTACCAATGGTTTTTGGGCAGAGAGTTATGAGCAGGAAATACCTATTGAGGGACTTTACGTTTCTTTCCTTCGTCAAATGTATGATGTAACGGCGGAGGTTTTGGGCGAGCATGTAAAAGACCTTAACAAAAGCAAATGGCAAGACGAATATCAAAAAAAGATAGACGAATTAAAAGTTCGCTATTCGGAAGAAGGAAAATATAGAGTAGAGGTAAAATCTTTTTTTGAAGGAAATGAATATTATCTGTTTGTTTATGAGCAGTTTGATGATGTACGCCTTGTTGGTGCGCCTCCTTCTTCAATAGGCAAATTTGGAGGAGATACTGATAACTGGATGTGGCCGAGACATACTGGCGACTTTTCTATTTTCCGTATCTATGCAGACAAAGACAACAACCCTGCCGCCTATTCAAAAGACAATGTACCATACAAACCAAAACATTATCTGCCTGTCAGTATAGCAGGAGTGGAAAAAGATGATTTTGCCATGATTTGGGGCTATCCGGGTACAACGGAAAGATATATGACCTCCTATGAAGTGGAGACAACTTTGGATATAACCAACCCTGCAATAGTTAAGGCGGGAAATTATATGCTTCCCGTTATGAAAAAGAATATGGACAGAGACAATGCCGTACGTTTGAAATATGCTTCCGATTATGCTTCTATGATGAATATGTGGAAAAACAAGCAGGGAGAATCACGCGGTTTGAAACGTTTGCATGTTTATGACAAAAAGAAAAACATAGAGGACGATTTAACCCAATGGATTGCTAAGGATGAAAGCAGGAGCAAATACGCCGATGTAATAACAAATATCAGAAATTCTTCCAAAGAGTTAAATAATACTTCCACAGCCCAACTTTCTTGGTATCACAATCTCGGTCTTTATATGAGCCAACGCTCCCAACTTGCTCTTCGTACCTATTTTATGTTTATGATGGGTGAGACAATTATGGGCGAAGAATACATTGCCAAAATAAAAACAGATGGCTTGGAGCATTTTGCCAAATATGACCAACAGACAGAAAAAGAATTGTTTGCCGCTTTTGTAAAAATGGAAACAGAATTGCCTGAGCAGTATTTGAGTGATAATCTGAAAGATATCAAAAAACTTATAGCCAAAGAAGGTGGAGTGGAAAAATACACTGAAAAAGTTTTCAAAAAATCAGCTTTTGGTAGCGAGGAAAATTTTGTTAACTTTATGAAAAAGCCTAAAATGAAAAAACTTCAAAAAGACCCTATGGCTGTCTTTGTTATGATGATTTATGGAGAATTGATGGGCAGTGATGAAGGAATGGCTGGTCAAATGCTGCAAGATGCAAGACAAAATTTTGTACAAGCACTTAAAGAAATGAATCCTAATCTTGTACGCTACCCGGATGCAAACTTTACCTTGCGTATGACCTACGGAAAAGTTTTGGACTATTACCCTGCAGATGCTGTTCATTATGACTTTGTTACCACCATAGATGGTATAATGGAGAAAGAAGACCCTACCAATGACGAATTCATAGTACCTGCCAAATTAAAAGATTTGTACAATATGAAAGATTATGGCCAATATGCCGATAAAAATGGCAATATGACCGTATGTTTCCTAACAGATAACGATATTACAGGAGGAAACTCGGGCTCTCCCGTTATCAATGGCAAGGGCGAATTGATAGGTTTGGCTTTTGACGGCAATTGGGAAGCCATGAGCGGAGATATCGCTTTTGAACCCGAATTGCAAAGAACCATTTGCGTAGATGCTCGTTATGTATTGTTCATAATAGACAAATACGCAGGTTGCAAACGTTTGATAGACGAATTAAAAATTGTCAAATAACACTCATTGGGTGTTTTATAGGGCAAAGCCGCACTCATTGAGTGTTTTATAAGGGCAAAGCCGTTACAAAATATAATGTAACGGCTTTGCTTTATCTTAACTCATAACACCTATACCAACTCATTAACAACTTACCATCAACCTATAAAAACCATCTATGATTTATAATAACCTATGCACAATATAAAGTTGGAGTTCTTGCCTCTTATCAAAAAAAGAAAGTCCTTATCAAAAACTGTCGGTTGTTGATTGCTTTCGTTGAGAAACGTTTTTTCAAAAGAAATGGTTTCATTGACGAAGTTTTCTATTTTGAAATCATAATCAATAATAATCTTTTTTTGCAGAGAAAAAGAAAATTTAAGATAATCTTCCATCAAATTTATTTTTCTGTCCTTACAATTAAATTCCATAAGAGGAAAAACAATATTTGTTTTAATGGATTTTGTTTGCTCCAACAGTTCTACGTATTTGGTTTCGTCAAAGTCTTTTAAATATTCTTTTAAATGTTGTTTTTTTGGCTTTATAAGTGTAAGCAAATAATTGCCGTTGCCTATGGGAATATCAACAAGATATTGCTCGGTGTTTTCCAAACAAGAAAAATCTCCCGAAATGTTTATATACTTATCTTTGGAATCATATAATTGTTGAGGCAATTCTATTTCTTGGCAATGTGTTTGAAACAAAAACTTTTGATAAATATGTATGCTGTCCGTATTGTTTTCTATTATCTTGGAATCAACACAAATAGAGGAGTCTATTTCCTTGACACTCTCTACAAAGGAGATAAAAAACTTTTCCCTTTCATTACTGTCCATAGGAGAAATCTGATAATGATTTTCAAAAGAGGATAAATATTCACTGAAAAGACTTTCCTTATTGAGCGTAAAATGTAGAAAGAAAGGAGATATGGCAAAATTTTCAACCTTTACACTGGAGTCTTTTTCCAAAAGATAGGGCAGGCAAGAGAGCGCAAAATCGTTGGAGGCTTTAAAAAATTGTATATGTTGCAAAGAGAATATCTCAGCTGGAGTTTTTATCATTTTTGAGGTATCTATGGATATGCCATAAAGAGGCTCTTTATTCTTGTTGCAAGAAGAGAAAAGCATGGAAAAAGCAAACAAAATTAACAATATACGTTTAAGTTTTATCATTTTTTTGAAGTATGAGTTAAAAATCATAAGAATATAACGTATTTTTTGAAAAAAAAGTTTATCTTTGCAAAAAATAAGTGAGATATTGTTTTATGAGTGAAAGCAAGCAACAAGATTTAACTTTAGAACAAGCCCTGCAATATGCACAAAAATATTGTGTAGCGTTGGAGAGGTGTCCCAAAGATGTGCGTTGCAAATTAAGGGAAAAAGGAGTAGCAGAAGAGCATGCACAAAAAATCATTACCAAATTGATAAAAACCGGCTATATTTCTGAGCAGAGGTATGCCGAGTTGTATGTCAGAAGTAAGATACACCAAAATCATTGGGGTAGAATCAAAATCAAGAATATGCTTACTTCCAAACATATACCGAGAAATTATATTCAAAAGGCTCTGCAAACCATAGACGAACAGGAGTATAATGAGATTTTGGAAAAACTTCTTGTAAAAAAACTCAATAATATGACCACGCAGGATGAGTATCAAAGGAAGTACCAATTAAAATATTACTTGTCCTCTCATGGTTTTGAGGATGATTTGATAGAAGAGGCTTTTAGGAAAAATAATATATAGTTTAGCACACGTTTTTTTATATCAACAGGTGTTGTAAAACAAAAAGAATTTACAATTGTTTTTTTTATTATGAAATACAGAGAGTATAGTCAACTTAATCTTACTGAAATAGAAAAAGATGTCCGTGAAAAATGGCAAAAAGAGGATACTTTTAATCAAAGTCTTAAAGAAAGAGAAGGCAATAAACCGTTTATATTTTTTGAGGGACCTCCTTCTGCCAATGGCAAGCCGGGTATTCATCACGTAATGGCTCGTACCATAAAGGATATTTTTTGCCGTTACAAAACTCTCAAAGGCTATTATGTTACAAGAAAAGCCGGTTGGGACACACACGGACTACCTGTGGAGTTGGGTGTTGAGAAAAATCTTGGTATAACAAAAGAAGATATTGGTAAAAAAATAAGCGTAGACCAATATAACGCAGAATGTAGAAAAACAGTACTTCAATTCAAAGACCTATGGGATAAACTTACCGAGCAAATGGGCTATTGGGTAGATTTAAATTACCCTTACATTACTTTTAAAAATGAGTATATTGAGACGCTTTGGTGGTTGTTGGGAGAGATTTATAAGAAAGGTTTGTTATACAAGGGTTATACCATACAACCTTATTCCCCTGCAGCAGGTACCGGACTTTCTTCGCACGAACTTAATATGCCGGGCTGTTATAGAGATGTAAAAGATACGACCATTGTTGCTCAATTCAAAATAAAAGAACAACAAACCAAAGAAAACCCTATATTAAAGCAATATGTAAAGGACTTGTCAAAAGCCTATTTTTTGGCGTGGACAACAACTCCTTGGACACTTCCAAGCAATACGGCTTTGGCTGTGGGACCAAATATTGATTACGTTATAGTGGAGAGTTTCAATCCTTACTCTTTTGAACCTATAATAGTTTTTCTTGCAAAGAATCTGCTTTATACTCATTTCAAAAAAGAAAATGAAAACAAGGACTTTGCCTCATACAACAAAGGCGACAAGGAAATACCTTTCAGAGTTTTGGCAGAATGCAAGGGCAAGGACTTGATAGATATAGAATACGAGCAACTTATACCTTGGGTAACCCCTATCAGAGAAGAGGGAGATGCTTTTCGTGTAATAGGAGGAGACTATGTAACCACCGAAGACGGAACAGGTATAGTTCACATTGCTCCTACCTTTGGAGCAGACGATGCCCGTGTGGCAAAACTTTCAAATATTGCTCCGCTTCACCTTTTGGACAAAAACGGCAAGCCTCAGCCTATGGTGGACAAATCGGGTAAATTCTTCTTGTTGGAGGAGTTGGACAAGGATTATACGGATAAGTACATAAATAAAGACCTTTACAAAGAATATGCCGGACGTTATGTAAAAAATGCTTACGATGATACGCTTACCGATAAGGATACAACTTTGGACGTGGATTTGTGTGTAATGCTTAAGCAACAACACCTTGCCTTTAAGATAGAAAAACATACTCACTCCTATCCTCATTGTTGGCGTACGGACAAGCCTGTGTTATACTATCCTTTGGACTCTTGGTTTATAAAAACCACAGCGATAAAAGACCGCTTGATAGAACTCAACAAAACAATAAATTGGAAACCTCAGGCAACAGGCACGGGACGTTTTGGCAATTGGTTGGAAAATCTTGTGGACTGGAATCTTTCTCGTTCAAGGTATTGGGGAACTCCTTTGCCTATATGGAGAACAGAGGACGGCAAGGAAGAAATATGCATAGGTTCGGTTAAGCAACTTTCTGAGGAAATAGAAAAAAGTATAAAAGCCGGCTTTATGCGAGAGAATAAATATTCCTCTTCGGATTATGATTCTTTTGACTTGCACAGGCCTTATATAGATGAGGTTGTTCTTGTGTCTGAGAGTGGCAAACCTATGAAAAGAGAGACCGACCTCATAGATGTTTGGTTTGACTCGGGTGCCATGCCATACGCTCAAAGACATTTTCCTTTTGAATGCACAGAAGAGGATTTGAAAAAATATTATTTCCCTGCCGATTTCATTGCCGAAGGTGTTGACCAGACTCGCGGTTGGTTCTTTACCTTGCATACCATTGCAACAATGGTTTTTGATTCTGTTGCTTTCAAAAATGTTGTTTCCAATGGTTTGGTTTTGGACAAAAACGGCAATAAGATGTCAAAGCGTTTGGGCAATGCCGTTGACCCGTTTGAGATGATGAACAAATATGGAGCGGATGCCACGCGTTGGTATATGATTTCCAACTCCCAACCTTGGGACAATCTTAAATTTGACCCCGAGGGCATTGACGAGGTACGTAGAAAACTTTTTGGCACTCTATACAATACTTATTCTTTCTTTGTTTTGTATGCCAATATAGACGGCTTTGCTTACAAAGAAAAAGATATTCCAATAAATCAAAGGCCGGAAATCGACCGCTGGATACTTTCCGAATTGAATACTTTGATAACCAACGTAGACAAAGCCTTTAACGACTATGAACCAACAAAGGCGGCTCGTTTGATAAGTAATTTTGTGGATGAGTATTTGAGCAATTGGTATGTACGTTTGTGCAGAAGAAGATTTTGGAAAGGCGAGTATTCCGAGGATAAGATTTCGGCATATCAGACGCTTTATCGTTGCTTGGAGGTAATAGCAAAATTGTCTTCTCCTATTGCTCCGTTCTTTGCGGAAAATATGTTTGTCAACCTTAACAATGTAACACATAAGGACAAACACAATTCAGTACATCTTACTGATTTTCCTGTGGCAGAGGAGAGTTTGATAGACAAAGATTTGGAAAGTCGTATGCAAATGGCTCAAAAGATTTGCTCCCTTGTGCTTTCCTTGAGAAAGAGACACAATTTAAAGGTGCGTCAGCCATTGGCTTCCATAATGATTCCTTGTGATGCCGAGACTCAAACGGAGATAGAAAAGGTTAAAAATCTTATTCTTTCCGAAGTAAATGTAAAGGAAATAAAATATCTTTCCTTGCAAAACGATGTACTCTCCAAAAATATAAAAGCAAATTTCAAAACATTGGGACCAAAATACGGCTCTTTGATGAAAAACATAGCAAAAGCCATTTCCGAATTTTCTCAGCAAGATATAGCAAAAATAGAAACGGAGGGCAGATACACCTTGACCATAGAGAATAAAGAAATAGAACTTGCTTTGTCTGACGTGGAAATAACCACAAAAGACATTGAGGGCTGGGTGGTTGCCACTGAGGGCAGTTTGACCGTGGCTTTGGACACCACTATTACTCGTGATTTAAGGTTGGAAGCCATTGCAAGAGAATTGGTCAATAGAATACAAAACATAAGAAAGGACAGCAACTTTGAGGTAACGGACAACATAAGCGTTGAGTTGCAGGAGGAGGAAGAGTTAAAGGCTTCTTGTGAGCAGTACAAAGATTATATTTGCAACGAAACCTTGACAAAGCAATTGCAATTAAATTCTTCTATAGATAACCCTACCGCAATGTTGGATATCTTGGAGGGCAAACAAACAGCCATAAAGGTAACAAAATATTAATTTTTCAAATTTTTTACTTTGCAGGTGGTCAATATAAAGTATTTCCCAACCTGCAAGGTAAAATACTTATGTTGGTATGGCAAAAATAGACAGACAATATTTAAGAAACCTTGTCAATGGTTTGCAAGGTATAAGTGCGGAGGACAGAAGCCAACTTTTGCAACTTGTAAACGAACAAAAGCGATATGGTTTGGTTTGGGAAGATAAGCCCGAAGAGGCAGAGCAGATAATGAAAGAAAAACTCCCAATAATAGAGGAAGTGGAAGACAAACGTATTATCAACGATACCTCTGAGGAAAAATACCCCAACCATATAATAATAGAGGGCGACAACCTGCACGCTTTAACTACTCTTTGCTATACACATGAGGGCAAAATAGATGTTATTTATATAGACCCGCCATATAATACGGGCGCTAAAGATTGGAGATACAATAATGATTTTGTTGATGAGTTAGATAGTTATAGGCATAGTAAATGGCTTAGTTTTATGAGTCATAGATTGCGTATAGCAAAAAGACTTTTAACAATTAATGGCATTATTGTTTGTGCTATAGACCATCATGAGATATTTTCATTAGGATTATTGATGGATGATATTTTTGGGGAAGAAAATAGACTTGGAATTGTAGCAGTAGTTCATAAATCAGAAGGAAGAAATCAGGAAAAATTTTTTGGTACAAGTCATGAGTATGCTTTATTCTATAGTAAAAATAAAATACGTGCTAATTTTAATAACATAGCATTATCAGAAGAGGTAAAAGCAACATTTACCAAAAGCGATGAGTCCGGTTTGTATCGCCTAAATAATTACAGGCGTGACGGGGGGGGGGACACAACTTACGACAAAATAAGCCAAATTTTTGGTATCCAATATACGTAAGTAAAGACTTAAAAACAATAACATTAACGGCGAATGATGATTATTTAGAAATACTGCCAATAACAAATACAGGGCAAGAACGAACTTGGAAAACAAAAGCGGATACATTTAGTGAAAGATTAAATTTAGGATTAATTGTTGCAGATTATCATCAAGGTAGGGTACAAATATTTGAAAAATATAGAGAAAACCAAGTAATAAAAACTCATTGGACAGAGCCGAAATACCACGCTATTCATTATGGAACTAAGCTATTAGAGCAGATATTAGGAAGTTCAAAGTTTAATTTTCCGAAATCTTTATATCTCATTCAAGACACTCTAAAATTATCAACTCAAAAAGATGCGCTTATTCTTGATTTTTTTGCGGGGTCGGGTACAACTTTGCATGCTACTATGCAATTAAATAATGAGGATGGTGGCAACAGGCAATGTATTTTGGTTACCAATAATGAAAACAATATTTGTGAAGAGGTTACCTACGAAAGAAACAAAAGAGTAATACAAGGCTATACCAATCAAAAAGGAGAAAGCATAGAGGGATTAAAGAAAAATAATCTCCGCTATTACAAAATAAAAGCCGTAGGCAGAGAAAAAACCTTAAAGAACAAAAAAACTTTGGTTGCCCTTAGTTGCGGAATGCTCAATATAAAGGAAAATATATATAAGGAGGAAAACACCTTCGGCTCTTTGCTCTTAAAGAAAAACAAATGCCGTTACTTCTCCCAAGGACAAAAACAAATGCTTGTCATTATTGACGAGGAGTGGATAGCAAAGATAGTGGAGCAATTGAAAAATATGGAGGTAAAAGAACCTATAAAAATATATGTCTTTTCCAATAGCGGTTATGCGTGGGACGATGATTTTTATGAGGTAAGGGATAAGGTGGAACCTTGTGCCTTGCCCGAGGCTATTTACAACGCTTACAAACACATTTTGCCCGAAGCGGAAGATAAAATAATAGATACGGGAGAGGAAAAAACTTTGACCGCCGAGCAGGAAGAAGAATTATTGAGAATGTACGAAAAAGCCATGCAGGAGGAATGAAAAAATGTTTGAATTAAAAGAATATCAACAAAATGCTGTTTCTGAATTAAGACAAAAAATTATAAATTGTCTTGCCCAGCAGCAAGAGAAAAGACAAAAAATAGTTTTCAAAGCCCCCACAGGCTCGGGCAAAACCATAATGGCTTTTTCCATTTTGTCCGAAGTAGCCGAATTGGTGCAAGACAATTATAACCTACCCTCGCAACAAGTGGCTTATATATGGCTTGCTCCAAACAAACTGCACGAACAGAGTTATTTCAAAATGAAAAACTTTTTTTCCGCCACCAAACGTCTTCACCCTATGCGTTGGGACGATATAGACCATTCTTTGGAATGTTTGCAAAGCGGAGATATTCTTTTTCTCAATTGGGAAAGTGTCAATAAGGACAACGCCATAATAATGCGGGAAAGCGAGCAGAGACGCAACCTTAAGGAAATAGCCTATCGTACCCAAGTGGAAAACCAAACTCCCATTGTCGTTATAGTGGATGAGGAACATATGTTTGCCGGCAGAAACGCAAAGAAGAGCGAAAAAGTTTTGCAACTGCTCAACCCTCTTATAGAATTTCGTATATCCGCCACACCCGAGACAGCAGGAAATTTTACTTATACCATATACAGACAAGACGTAATAAAGGAAGAGATGATAAAAAAAAGCATCTTTCTCAATCCTGCCATAGAAGACGAACACAGTGGCTTGTCGGTAAATCAACAATTGCTAAAAAACGCACTCAAAAAGCGACAAGAATTAAAAGAAAAATATGAAAAGATTGGCAAACAAATAAACCCCTTGCTTTTGATACAACTGCCAAACGATTCTTCGGAAAGCAACAATGACGAGGAGCGTAAAATAATAGAAGAGGTAAAAGCCTATCTTCAAATGCCTCAAATAAATATTACAACCGACAATGGTAAATTGGCGGTATGGCTAAGCAATGAGAAAATCAACCTTTCCAATATAGAAAAACAAGACAATATTGCAGAAGTTTTATTATTCAAGCAGGCTATTGCCTTGGGCTGGGATTGTCCGAGGGCGGCGGTATTGCTTATTTTTAGAGAAATGCAAAGCATTACTTTTACCGTCCAAACCGTTGGCAGAATACTTCGTATGCCCGAGCAGTGTTTTTATGAGGACGATGCTTTGAATCATGGTTATGTTTATACCAATCTGAGTGCTAATATGATAGTAATAGCAAAGGATGATATGAATTTTATGAGCAAATACATTGCTTACAGAAAAAAAGATATAGAAAACGTAGATTTGACAGCCGAATATATTAATCAAAGAAAAGTAAGAAACCGTTTGGAAGCCGACTTTAAAAAAGAATTGTTGAACACTTTTAAGGAAAAGTGGCATATTGACGAACATTTGTTGTTTGAAGATGAAGATTATTTTGCCGATGATATGACAATGGCAGACAATCCAGCAAACAATCAAAACGCAGAAAAAACAGAGAGTAATGCCATTGTAAGAAATATGCACAATTCCAAACTCAATTTTAATGTAACCAATATTTTTGCTTCCATTCCAAAAGATTTGTCCATAGAGTCAGGTGCTTTCGGCATTGTGGAAATAAACAAAAAAACCAAAATGGCTCGTAGCAGTAGCGAGATAAACAGGGCGTTTTATCTTTTTTGCAGGGCGCATGTCGGAGATTTTGCCAAAAAAGAAAGCACGCCCATGCTTGTCGGCGCTTTGGTGGAAATGATGGGTAAGTATTTTGGCAGGTTTGATTTTGATGCAAAAAAGATAATTCTCTATTACGAAAACCAATACAAAATAATTCCCATAATAGAGGAGGCCTTGCAAAGATATCGCAACAAGTTGGCAAAAAAGAGAGAGCAGGAAATAAAACCAACCTCTTATCAATGGCAACTACCCGAGCAAAGACTGTACAACGAAGAAACACACGAACAAGAAAAAAGTTATTTGCACGCAATGGAGCCGTTTTACAAATTGATAAAAGAATCCTCTCCGGAAAATAGATTCAGGCAGTTTTTGGAGCAAAATGAGGAAAGTATAGAGTGGTGGTACAAAAACGGAGATAGTGGCAAAGAAAACTTTTCCATTTCTTACAAATCCACAGCAAACGTTGCCTCGCTTTTCTATGTGGATTATATAATACATTTGAGAAATGGAATAACCTGCCTATTTGACACAAAGACAAAGGAAAGCGATATCAATGCACCCAACAAACACAATGCTTTAATAGAATACATAAACACCCAAAACAAGAAAAGCGAAAACAAATTTGTAGGAGGAATAATAATAGAGGACGCAAATAATAACGGAGTTTGGAAATATAGTGCTTTTCCTATAACAAACACCAAAGAAATGCAAGGCTGGGATGTGTTTTCGCCTAAGGATATGAATAAAAAATAACCACAATTATGGCAAGAAAAAATATTGACTTAGATTTTTTTAATTATGGTATCAAGCACTATGATATGCAACTTATAGAAAGTTTCAGTATGGAAAACAAAGTGGATTTCGATTGGTTAAGAGACCATGTGCTAAAAGAATATCAAAAACAAAAAAACGAAAAGGACAAAGATTTGGATATAGACAGCGTAAAGAAAATAATAAAAAACGCACTGAAAAAAGTAAAATAAAACCCTTTAACAATTATGCAAATACAACATATATCTGCAGAAAATTATAAAACTTATCTGCACTTGGATTTGGATATTTCCGTAGAAAAAGACAGACCGATTATTCTTATAGGAGGAGCAAACGGAGGAGGCAAAACAACACTGTTTGATACCATAGCAGGAGCGTTGTATGGTTTGGAGATAAAGGATAAAAAGACTTTTAGGGAGTTGCTGAATTCTGCAATAGAAGACACAAATAATCAAAAAATAATACTTTCCATATCTTTTATGGGTTACGCAGGCGGCAGTTTGAATCAATATAAATTGACAAGAACCTATGCTTGTATAGAAGACAAAGTTTCCGAAAATGTTACTTTGTTGTGGGATAGTAATAAATTTTCTTACGGCACATATTCTTCCATAGACCAGAGAAAAGATATGGAATCCACAATAAACAGCATAATAAAGGCTAACTTGCCAAAGGAGTTGAGTAATTATTTTCTTTTTGACGCAATGAAAACCGGCGAACTTGTCAAAGAAGAACAACTTAGCGGACTTATTCAAAACAATATACAATCCGTTATGGGCTTTTATAAGTATAGCCAATTGCAAAAAGCCTCACAACTACTGCTTGAAGAAGAAAATGCCAAACGACTAAAAGATAAAGAACAAAAAAGAGAATATGAACAAGTGGTAAAAGATAAAGAAAAAGCAGAGGAAGAAAAAAAGAATTTGGAAAAAATTCTAAGTGATGCTTTGGAATATGCGGCGGACAACAAACAACATATAGAGCAATTGAGAAAAGGACAAAAAGACAACGAAGCCATACAAGAAAAATAAAAAGAACTCAAACAAGAATAAATAACGTAGTAGAAGAAGCAAAAGAATATACAAGTAAGGTTTTGGCAATAGTACAAGAGATAGAGAAAGATGTGTTTTTTCCAAAACTTGCCGATTTGATAAAAAATGAGGTGGAACTTATTTTGCAAAGCAAAAAAGAAATAGAAAATGCCAACAGAGATGTATTATCAAAAGACAAGTTGGAGCAATTGACAAAAAAAATCGTGCATATCATTCAAGAACAATATACGGTACAGGGCAGAATAGATACGGAGTCCATAGTGGAGGAATTGGAGAATAGTCAAAAGCATAACAATATTAAAGATAAATATGACTATTTGAACAGAACCGATATAGAAAAACTTTCTTCGCTTATTAACCATATTTCCAATAATAAATGGACTTTTATGGCAAGTGAAAAGGAAAGACTTAATAAAGAAATAGATAATCTGCCTATGGAGAAAAACAGACTCGAAACCTATAAAAAACAACTCTCCGGTGATGATTATTCTTTGATTAAACAATACGAAAAAAACGACCAAACAATATTACAAACAAAAGATTTTATAAAAGAAAAGGAAAGAACAATAAGAGAGTTTGAAAAACAAATAGAAAAATACGACTATCAAATACCTACCGAGCCAGACCCCAAGTATGATTTGCTTTGCAGGTTGCCAAACTATTTCAAAAATATGTCCAAACGTCTTCTTAATTCAAAGAAAAAAGCCATAGAACAAAGAATGCGGGAGGAATTAAATAAAAACCTTGTTATTTACCAAGGTATGATAGATAGAGTTGTGCTTAGTGATGAGAAAGACAATATTACCTTTAAAATGTATCATAAACAAGGCAATGAAATATATCTTAGCCAACTAAATGCGGGAGCAAAACAAACAGTAATGCAAGTGTTGTTAAAGGTATTGTATGAATTGGGAGACTACGACCCGCCTGTAATGATAGATACGGTTATGGGAGTATTAGACCAAGAAAGCCGAGACTCCATAATAGAAAACTATTTTCCGGACCTCGCAAGTCAAACCATATTATTGAGTACAGATACGGAAATAAGAAAAGAGGGCGATTTTGAAAAATTGGCACCCTTTGTTTCCAAAGTATTTACGCTTCACAGAGACAAAGAAAAACAATGTACAACAATAACCAATGATTATTTTGGAATAGAATTAAAAGATGCAGAGTTATGATTGATATCAATTTGGAAGGTATGAGGCAATTGGATGGTATTAACGATAAGTTGTCCTCAATAAAAGCAAAATTGGAAGAATATATAAATCTTAAAAAATATGGTTATGGAATTAGAGAGATATCTCTTAACAACTCTCAAGTAATGAGGATTTGCCTGCTTGTGGGTCTTAGCAACAATGACAAGAGAGAGATGTCGGAAATAAATAAGTTGATTACTTCTAAACAAAACCAGCCGATTGTTTCCACTTTTTTTACAAAATCGGGCTTAAAAGACACTTTCATTGCTTTGATAAAAATGAGGTATCATAATGAAGATGTTCAGTGGGAAAGCAGTTCTCAACTTTCAAAGATTCTTGGTTATGAAATGCTTAAAGGTAGAGATATTTTGTTAAAACCCGATGCTTTGGAAGATTGGTTTGCTTTTTCCAACGGTGTCAGTTTGTTTAAGGCTATGGATATACCCGAGTTAAATCTTAGAATAGGCAGTTATGAAAATGGCAACGATGCCTTTTTGGATATAAATAGCAGAAATATTCCTAATACTCAAATGCTTATAGCAGGAACAACAGGTTCTGGCAAGTCCAATTTACTTGCTGTTTTGATAAATCAGGTAAGAGAAATTTCTTGCAACAGTGCTTATCCTGTAAATTTCTTGTTATTTGACTACAAAGGAGAGTTCTCAGACGAGGCAAATAAACATTGGCTTTCTCTTTTCAATACAAATACATCGGCAATACTTGACCCTATGAAAGAACCTTTGCCTTTTTCTCCCTTTAAAGATTTTGCGGGTAAGACCCTTAACGAAATAAATCTTTATTCAACAACAATGGCACAAGCACTTGTAAGTATATTTGGTGCAAATATAAGCGCAAAAATGCAAGATAGATTATCCTCTGCCATTATAGAGGCTTATAAAAAAAATGATTTTAAGCCTATAAGCATTCATTCTATAATTGATAACTACACCGCTTTGTTACCGGAGAAAAAACAAGACGATGTAGATAGTATATTGTCTTCTCTAAAGACAATGGACAGAGCAAATCTTTTTTCTGAACAAGATGATATTAATCTTGTAAAAGATTGTTATATCATAAACTTGTCGCAATACCCCAAGGATGGACCTATAGCAAAGGCAATTGTATATTTTGTAATATCAAAACTTAATAATATTTATGAATCTTTGCCAAAACAAGCGAGCAATGAAAATGTGGTGGAATTAAGACATTTTACCATTATAGACGAGGCACATTATATGCTTGATTTTGAAAATCAACCCTTGAAAAATCTTATTGCCGTGGGCAGAAACAAAGGAATGAGTATTATTCTTGCAACTCAAAATATGGAACAATACAAAAACAAACATTTTGATTATATAGCCAATGCTCAGTATCCTATAATAATGAAGCAACAAACTATGAATGACGCAATACTTAGAAATTTGTTTGGTGTGAATAGCAACGAATTACAGGAGTTAAAACAAGAAATAACCTCATTACAAAAAGGGGAATTGATAATAAAAGACACAAATAGTAACTTCGGTATTGGCAAAAAATTTAAAAAAATCAAAGTAACACATTTAATATAAAAATACGTAGTTTTAAAATTTGTTTTAGGTTGGCGTAGGTTAGTTGTTTTGCATAAGTGTTTAACCATATAAAAACTTATACTATCTTATGGTAACCTATTATTTTTTTTAAGAAAAGTGATAAAAAATTTTGTGGTATCAAAAAAAATATATAACTTTGCATCGGTTGAATTTATGGGTGTTGCTTTAAATATCTGTGAATATACAACTTAAAGTACTTTAACAATGTGTTAACACAAAAAAGGAGGTGGCTGAAAATCCTTTAAAGAGTAGGCATAATTTTAAATTTTATACACGATGAAGAGAACATTTTTAACACTTGCTTTATTAGCAGGTTTTGCAAGCCTGATATTTACGGCTTGTAACAACAAGGAAGAACAAATTCAACAGGTACAGAAAACCGCCATCAAAGGCAACAAAATTACTGATGGAACTTATGTGGGTTACTACAATTTTGATAGTGCAAAAAAAATTGAGGTAAAACAGATAATTAAAGACAATGAAGTTGTTAAAAGATGGGTAAATGGAGAGGAAACCTCTTTAAATAAGGCCCCTGTTACCAAAGGTCGCTTTTGGAAAAAAGGAGATAACCAATCTGCAGAAAATATGGCTGTGGATTTGGCATTGGAATTGTCCAAAACCTACCCTTGCGTAAGTATTCTGACTTTTCCTTATATAGAGGATGAAGAAATGATAATTTACCAAGTGGATGTAGATAAAAATGTTCCTTGCGAATATGAGAAATACCAATAATCCAAATGTTATTTCAAAATTATGAAAAGGTCAATCATTTTTATTCTTGCATTGATAGGTATTATCGGGGGTGGAGTTTGTTTTTCTCAATCCAATAACAACGCAAACCAAGTAATAAAAAAAGCCTCTGAGAAGGAAACCATTTTTGTTACAGTAACTGAGGATAAAGTAAAAGACACCATAGCAAGTTTGGAGAAGGACGGATGGACTTTTGAAGCGATGGCTTTTAATAGAGCAGACCGTACTTGGACTATAACTATGAGCCGATGGGATGCAAAAAAAGTTACTTCCAAAGGTTCTTCTGAAATTATAGGAGATAAAATACCTGATGGTGTATATTACACAAACAGTTATCCTTATCATGGTCGTTTGATTAGAGTGGAGCAAACTTTTAAAGATGGTGAGGTTATTTCCTGTAAAAAATTTATTGATGATTAATTATCTTTTTATGACAAACTGATTACTTTATAAAAAAAATAAATCGGAGTCATAAGAAAACTCCGATTTATTTTTTTTATAAACATAATTGATTTATATCATATGCATTTTTCCTAAAAACAAAAGTAAGGAATAACCCAAGACCAAAGTAACAACTCCCATAATCAAGCCTGCTTTTACCATATCTTTTTGTTTTACCAAATTTGTTGAAAAAGCCAAAGCATTTGGAGGTGTGGAAATAGGTAGTATCATTGCTGCAGAGGCAGATATGGCAATACCTATAAGAACGGTAGGAGTACCTCCTATGGCTCCGAGTTTATCTCCCATACCTGTACATACAACGGCAAGTATAGGCATCAACAATGCTGCGGTCGCCGAGTTGGAAATAAAGTTGGACAACCCATAACATACCAAGCCTGAAATCAAAAGAATAACCACAGGAGAGAAATTGCCGAAAGGAATGGAAGCGACGGCATTGCTTGCCAACCCCGAACCATTAAGAGCATAACCAAGTGCAAAACCTCCGGCTACCATCCAAATAACACTCCAATTGATTTCCTCCAAATCTCTTCTGTCTATCACCCCCGTAAGAGCAAAGACAACAAAAGGTATGAGGGCAACAGTATAAGAGTTGATACCTGTTACGGCATCCAACATCCATAGAAGTACGGTAATCAAAAAAGTAATAATTACTATGCGTGTTTTTTTATCTTTTTTTGCAGTGCTTTCTATATGAAGTTCAACTGTTTTTTGTGAAAATGGATAAAGTTTTTTCAAAACCAACCAGCCTATAAATAAAAGCACTACTGTCAAAGGTAACATAAAGGCAACCCATTGTCCGAAGCCCAAGCCCATATTAAGTCCGTCCGGGTCGTTCAAATATTTAAGAGCAATGGCGTTTGGAGGAGTACCTATAGGTGTGGCCATACCTCCTATATTTGCTGCCACAGGAATGGAAAGAGTTAAGGCAATACGTCCTTTGCCCTCCGGTGGAAGTTGCTTAAAAACAGGAGTAAGAAAGGTAAGCATCATTGCCGCCGTGGCTGTATTGGACACAAACATAGAGAACAAACCTGTAATAAGAATAAAGCCCAAAAGTACATTGTCGGATTTTTTGCCAAAGGGTTTCAAAAGCACCTTTGCCATTTGACTATCCAATCCTGTTTTGGTTGCCGCTATTGCAAGAATGAAACCTCCTATAAACAGCATAACAACAGGGTCGGCAAAGGCAGCCATAATACTTTTGTAAGAAAGAAGTTTGCCGACAGCGTCCTCGTTTACCATAAATTTTACTCCGCTATCCGAAGTAAACAAAAGCAACAAGCCCATAATGGCAACAGAAGTACTCCATGCAGGCACAAGTTCAAATATCCACATAAGAGTGGCAAAAGCAAAAATAGCGATGATTCTTTGTTGTATAACAGTTAATCCCTCTATGCCGTACATAGACGAAGGAGCATTCCAAAGAAACAGGGTAACAGCAATGATTATTAATGCTTTGATAATTCTTTTGACTCGGCGAGAAAAATGAAATTTCTTTTCTTGCCCCAATTTATATATGGCTTCTACCAAGTGAAAGCCCGGATAATTTTTAAACATATTGTTTTTTGATTTTTTTAGATATTATTTAATTTTTCTTTTCATACCTAACGAACAAACTTATATTGCAAACGCAACATAAATATATTATCTTTCAAGTCCTTAATATATTCGTTTGCCTTATTCTTATAAACATCATATAAACAATGCAAACGTATTTGTTCGTTGAATTGATACATCAAACCTATACCTATGTTGTTGTAGGCAAGGTCGGTGGTATTCTGTACCTTATCGTTTGATATTTCTGTGTTTTGGTCAAGATATTGATATTTCAACACAACTGATAAAGGTGTGCGTGCTATCTGTTGGGTATAAACAACAAAGGCTCCAAAAAACTTTCTATCATAGGAAAAAGGATTGTTGGAGTTGAAAGAATCGTCTTGTTGAGAGGCAAAACTGTTTAGTTTTGACGGCTGTTTGCCAAAAGAACACTCTCCTCTAAGCGAGGTTTTTCCCCAAGAGGTTTGAGTATTGTATTGAAATTCTGCTCCCAAATATCTCCTTGCGTTTAACTTATTTGCTTCTACGCTTTCGTTTTGCCAAGTATTGTCTTTTACTTTGTGCCAAACAGAGTCGGCATTGTTTGTCCTGCCTTCATAATAAGACAAGCCTACTCCCCAAGAAGTTGTTTTGTCTTTGAAATCATATTTCAAATGAGCCAAAAAGTTTGGGTATGGACCCACTATCTTGTAAATGGAATTGCCTGACATAGCCGAAAGAGATAGTTTCAAACTTTGTCTTTTATCTTTAAGCGGTGCTTTCAATGTGGCGGTAAAACCAAAATCATGTTCCTGTGGAAACAACTTTCTTGCCAAAAGCGAACGCTCCATTGTCTCCATATTGGAGGAAGAGTATTCTATTTCGTGTCCATAGCCCACACTCATCAATCCTCCTCTGAAAGACAACCAATCGTATGGACTAACCTCCCAATAAGCCAAAAGAGGCAAAAATCCTTTTTCTCTTATATTTGCTTCAAAAACTCCTTTCCCTTTTCCTTTGCTAAACTCAAAATGCAAAAGTCCTCGTCTGACACCTGCGCGGGTGTAGAAGTCTTTGTTGTCAGTATTGGGGTTGTAGGCAGAGCCGGTAAAAGTACTACCGTCCTTTCCCGCAATTTCTACCTGTGATTGAATATAACCTATAAATTTAAAACCATCTTGCGAATAGGCTAAACTTGTTGCCATAACGCAAAGTAAAATTGTTAAAAAATATCTCTTCATTTCTATTTTTTATATGTTTGTCATCTCCTATGAATAATGGAAATAAAATTTTGCAAAATTACATCTTTTTTTGATGCAAACCATCACTTTGATGAAAAGAAAATTTTAAATACAAGGAATTCTAAAATTTCTATTTGCTTGATTGGAGGACAAAATATTATAGGACGTTAAAAAAAATATCTATCTTTGCAACAAATAAAGTATGAACAAAGAAAATAATTTTTGATATGTCTGTTTTTAAGGATAAGACACTTTTGATAACGGGTGGCACGGGCTCGTTTGGTAATGCGGTTTTGAGGCGTTTTGTGGATAGTGATATAAAAGAGATACGCATATTTTCAAGAGACGAAAAAAAACAAGATGATATGCGACATAATTTGCAAAATTCCAAAGTTAAATTTTATATAGGCAATGTCAGAGATAAGTCTTCTGTGGATGTGGCTATGAGCGGGGTGGATTTTGTTTTTTCCGCTGCTGCTTTGAAGCAAGTGCCTTCTTGTGAGTTTTTTCCCGTTGAGGCCGTGAGAACCAATATACTTGGCACCGAGAATGTTTTGCTTTCTGCCATAGAACATGGTGTAAAAAATGTTGTGGTGCTTTCCACCGACAAAGCCGCTTATCCTATAAACGCTATGGGTATGTCAAAGGCTCTTATGGAAAAAGTTGCCATAGCCAAAGCGAGAGAACTCGGTCAAAAAGCCACTACCACTATTTGTTGCACTCGTTATGGAAATGTTATGGCTTCGCGAGGTTCGGTTATTCCTCTTTGGGTGGAGCAAATGCAAGACAACAAACCAATAACAATAACAGACCCGGAAATGACAAGGTTTATGATGACCCTGGATGACGCTGTGGAGTTGGTAATGTATGCTTTTGAGCATGGCAAAAATGGAGATTTGTTTGTGCAGAAAGCCCCTGCTGCCACCCTTTCCACACTTGCCTCAGCCTTAAAATCGGTTTATTCCCCTTTGAATGACAAATATTCAAAAACAGAAATAAAAATAATAGGTACCCGACACGGAGAAAAACTTTACGAAACTCTTGTAACCCGCGAGGAAATGTCGCGAGCCGAGGATATGGGCAATTATTATCGTATTCCTTGCGATACAAGAGATTTGAATTATGACAAATTTTTTACCAAAGGAAATGCTCAAATTTCTCAAATAGAAGAATATAATTCACATAATACACATCGTTTGACTTTAGATGAAATGAAATCCCTGCTTTTAAAACTAAGGTTTATAAGAGAAGACCTCGGTTTGCAGGAAAAACTCTCTCAAAGAGAATTTCGTAGCGAATAATTCTTTGTTTTCGGTTTATTATAAGTTATGGCAAAGCCCCTTAAATATCCCTGTGGCTTTGCCCTTATTTTTATCATAACTCATAAAAACCTATGCCCCATAAAAAACAAACAAGTAACGGCTTAGCCCCTATAAAACACCCAACGGGTGCGGCTTTGCCTCATAAAAACAGGCTGAGGCTGAAATTTAATTGATATACACTAAAAAGTCAAAAATAGGGGTGCTATAATTGATTATCAATGAGTTAACCTTTTTTGAGGGGTCAAAATCGGGCAAAAATCGTGGTTTTCAGCGTTTTCGAGAGGTTTTTTGAGGAAAAAATTTTTTCTTCGCCCGTTTCATAAAAATGAATCGCCGATTCATTTCGACGAAACGGCGTTTCGATAAAATGAAACGCCGTTTCGTTTTTACTGATTATCAAGTAGTTACAAGGGTAAAAATTGGGAATTTTGTGATAGGGGTATTTCTCTATGCAAAGTTACGAAGATTCTATGACCTGACCAAACGCGTGCAAAAATTTATTTTGTAACTTATTGATAATCAGTAAACCGATTTTTTTGCTTTTCTTTTGTTTTTTATGGGGCTACATAGATTGTTATGGCTTGTTATAAGTTAGCATAGGGGTGAATTGTTATAAAACCCTGTGGCTACTGTGTTTGTGCTTTCATTTGATAAAAAAAACTTAAAAAATTCTCATAGAACAAAAAAACATTGTACCTTTGCAAAAGTTATTAACCTTATAAATATTTTAAAAAATGGCATACAAGATATCTGACAGTTGTGCTGCTTGTGGCACTTGTATAGACGAATGTCCTTCTCAAGCAATATCAGAAGGTTCTATATATGTAATTGATGCAGATAAATGTGTTGATTGTGGAACTTGTGCTGATGTTTGTCCTATGGAAGCAATTCACCCTGAAGACTAAATAAAAAGGACTCAGTCAAAAAAAGTGAATAGACCCCTGCAAGAGTTTGTAAAATATGCTTTTGCAGGGTTTTTAAATTAAAAAAAGAAATACGCCATGAATACAGAGGAATTGGGCAAGCAAATACATAATAAAACCTTGCTTTTGAATGGTATAATAGATAACACAAAGAATGCTTTCGCTTTGATGCGTTCTATTTCAAAGGATATTATAACCAAACTTTCAAACGACTTTCCCAAAGAGTTTGTTTTTTCTGATAGAAACGAAAGGGAATTTGAGATACGCTTTGGTTCTGATATACTTGTTTTTATGATGCATACCAATGTTTTTGAGTTTTCTCGTTATCACGAGGTTATGCGTCTGCCATACGTACAGCAAGACAAAGACCGCTCTTTTTGCGGAGTTATACAGATATATAATTTTTTGACCGACTCCTTTGACTACAATAGAGATTATGATATAGGTTATTTGATAGGCAGGGTTTTTGTCAATAAAGAAAACCATTATTTCATAGAAGGCAAAAGAGAGGTGGGAATGCTGTATTCCAACTTCAATACCTCTGTAATAAACGAAGAGTCCATAGAAAGCATTGTTAAGTCTTCTATGGAGTATGCTAACAACTTTGATTTGTTAACACCTCCTTTTGATGAGGTAAAAGAGATAACTGTGGGAGAAGTTAAGAATCATGTAGCCTCTCGAAATCATATAACAGCGAAACGCTTAGGCTTTGTATTTCAACAAGATAAAGAATAAGATGAAAAAATATTTAGCATTTTTTAGTCAAAAAGTTTGGTAGTAATGAAAAATGTACTAATTTTGCAATTCCAAAACGGATAAGACTACGATGCCCCGTTCGTCTAGTTGGTCCAGGACGCCAGATTTTCATTCTGGAAATCAGGGGTTCAAATCCCCTACGGGGTACTTGTTTTTAAAGGTATTAAAAAGAGTACTTGTAAAAAGTGAAGAATAAAGAATAAAAAGAAAATGGCAAATCATAAGAGTGCATTAAAAAGAATACGTCAGAGCGAGAAGAGAAGAATACACAATCGTTATTATATGAGAACGATGAGACACGCTTTGAGAGATTTTAGAGCTATAACAGATAAGAAAGAAGCAGAAGAAAAGTTACCTAAAATGCTTTCTTGTATAGATAAGTTGGCTCAAAAGGGTATGATACATAAGAATAAGGCTGCCAATCTTAAATCTAAGTGTGCCAAAAGAATTGCTATCTTGTAGTTGTCTTATTTTTGATAAAGATATTGGTTGTGTAATAAAAGTCGTTATACGAAAAAAAATACTTTGCTCCGTCAAGTCAGTGTGGCGGAGTTTTTTTTGTATATGGTTAGGACAGTTATAAAGAGTTAAAAATGTTAATAGATACTCATTCTCATATTTATAGCGAGGAATTTGACCTTGATAGAAAAGAAACACTATTAAGAGCAAAAGCCGACAAAGTGGACAAAATTCTCCTCCCCAACATAGATGAAAACTCGGTGAATAGGGTGTTTGCCTTGTATGAAAGCGATAAAAAAATGTTTTTTCCCATGATGGGACTTTACCCCGGTTCTGTGGGGGAGAATGTGGAAGAGCAATTATCAAAAATGTTACCCCTTGTAAAGCAAAACAATGTTTTTGCCATAGGAGAAATTGGCTTGGACTTCTATTGGAACAGAGATTATTATGATAATCAGATATTTGCTTTCAAACAACAATTGCTTTGGAGTAGAGATTTAGGAAATAAACCTATTTGTATACATTGTAGAAAGGCTTTTGAGGAAATATTTCAGTGTTTAAAAGAAGACGGAAGACCAAGATTCAAAGGTGTTTTTCATTGTTTTTCGGGGGATATCAATCAGGCTAAAAAAGTTATTGAAATGGGCTTTTTGTTGGGAATAGGCGGAGTGGTAACTTTCAAAAACGCACACCTTGCGCAAGTTGTAGAGCAAACAGATATAAAAAACATTGTCCTTGAAACCGATGCCCCATATTTGGCTCCTGTGCCGTATAGAGGTAAGAGAAACGAATCCTCGTACATAAAAATAATAGCCGAAAAAGTGGCTCAAATCAAACAACTATCTTTTGAACAAGTAGCCGAGCAGACAACTTATAATGCTGAGCAGTTATTTGCAATATAAGTGTATATATGAAAAGGTTGTTTGTTTATTTGCTTGTGTTCTATGTTTTTAATGTGTGCTTAAAAGCACAGGAAACTTTCTTTTACGAAAAAGAAACGCTTTGTATCACAAAAGAATTTGGCAAACTTGATACTCAAAGAGTGGATTTTTCTTTTGGCTCATATTATACATTGCAATTTGAAGAGGTTGCAAACTATTCTTCTATTGTGGGTCAGGCGCAATTACCTCAAATAACTTTTATGGTGGATTTGCCTATATGTGAGAGATTTGAAGTGGAGGAAACCATATTGGAAAAAAAGACTATGGTTTTGCATAACAATATTAAGATAAAGCCAAAACAATCCTCTGTATTCAAACATAGAGAGGATACATCTTTTTATATGGACGAGGATTATTACTCTTTGAATAAGTTTGACAGAAATAAATACACAACAATAGAGCAAATAGGTATTATGGGCGGTATTTCTTTGTGCAGAATAACCATAACTCCCGTTAGGTACAACCCTCAACAAAACATAATAGAGTATGTAAACAAAATAAGTATTAAAATAAACTTTATAAACATAGATGAAGCCAAACAAACAACGATTAAAAACAAAATGAGCAGAAGTTTCAGCGAGTTTTTGTCTGCAAGTTGTATAAAATCCTTTCCTTCCAAATATCAAACAGCGAGCAACAATAAGCCTTATTCTATGGTTATAGTTGCACCAAATGAATATGAAAACACACTGAAAGATTTTGTTATTTGGAAAAAACAACAAGGTTTTTCCATCACGGAATTATACACCAATCAAATAGGCAACAGCACGGAAGACATCAAAACTTATTTGAGCACATTGTATAATTCGGATACAAATCGTTGTTTTGACTATCTGCTTATTTGTGCCGATGTAGATAAAGTGCCTTCTTTTGCCATATACAGCGAGGAAAACGAGCAGGGCTTACATTATACGGATTTATACTATGCAGATTATACACAGGACGGCATACCCGATGTTTTTTACGGTAGAATATCGGCACGAGATACATTGGAATTAAAAAACATTCTTTCCAAGACCATAAGTTATGAAAGTTATAGTTTTGAAGATGATGATTTTTTGGACAAAGCCTTATTGGTGGCTGGCTTTGAAAACAAATACAATGCTCCAAAAATGTTGGATGGGCAGAACAATTATATAAAAAATTATTTATCGCCCATAATGGACACTTCCATTTACTATCATAATCAGTCTTTAAGCCTCAGAAACAATATATTGACCGAATTACAAGAGGGTAGGGCATGGGTGAATTATACGGCACATTGCAATAGTATCGGATGGTTCAAACCGACTATAAGCGCGGATGATATTCATAATTTGGAAAACAATGGGAAATATGGTTTGTTTATAAACAATTGTTGTTTGGCAGGCAAATTTGATGAACAGGAATGTTTTACCGAAGCCCTTTTGCGTCAATATAATGCTGGTGCTGTGGCGGCTATAGGAGCAAGCGACAATACGCTTTGGGAAGAGGACTATTATTGGGCAGTAGGTTTTAAATCTCTCAATTACAATCCCTCTTATATGGCAAATAATCTTGGACTCTATGACAGATATTTTCATACTCACAACGAGCCTGTTTGTCAACAATATGTAACAACAGGACAGATGCTTTTTGCAGGCTGGTTGGCTATAATGCAGAGTTATTCTCCTTATTCTCTATATTACAGAGAAATATACAATTTGCAAGGCGATCCTTCTTTGATGGCTTATGCGGGCAAGGGCAAAAAAATTATTTCCAACTATGAAAAAAATATTCCTGTCGGACAGCAATCATTGACCTTTAATACTCAACCAAACGCATATGTATCCTTGACCAAAGACAGTGATATTATAGAAGTAGCCACAGCCGATAGTAACGGACGGGTTTGGTTGGATGTTTCTTCTATAAGTGATGTTTGTGAGTTAAAAATAGTTATAAGCCATCAATTTTTCAGACCCTCAATAGATACTTTGTATTTTGTTGCTCCACAGGATGGTTTTATAACAATAAAAAACTTACGGTTAAAAAACTTGAACAATAATGTTTTAACAGACCATTTGGAAGAGAATACCTTGTATTCACTTTGTTTTGATATTACAAATATAGGTCAATCCGTTTTTGTTTTTGACAATAATTCCATAGTTGCAATGTTTTCTGATATGAAAGACGAGGATGTGGTTTTGTATGATTCCATATTGCAACTTGCTAATCTTTCTCAAGGTGAAAGCAGACATTTTGAAAATGTTTTTTTATTCAAAACACCGCAAGGTTTGAAAGACAAGAGACAAATACAATTTCAACTTAAAATAAACTCCGCCAATCAAACTTATAACAATCGTGTATTCAATTTTTTTGCAAAGGCTCCCAAATTGGATTTGAATATAGAGGAACTTGTGTTTGATGAAAATAAAATAAGTGTTGGTATAGTATTGAAAAACAAAGGACAACTACCCTCACAAGAGGGCAATTTGTTTGTTGAAAATCTTAATGAAGTTTTTGCGGTTGCTCCTATGAATGTGGAGGAAACAAGAAATATAAGTTTTACTGTGAATAGGGATGTTTTGGGGGATACCATAAATTTTTGTTTGACTTATAGGGCAGGAAATTATTTTGTTACCAAAATACTGTTGTTTGATAGCAAAAGGCAGGTGGAGTCCTTTGAAGAAGATACCTTTTTAATAAATATTGTCAATGACACTTCTTATAATTGGTTTGTGGATAAAACAACTGCTTTTTGCGGACAAAATTCATTTCGCTCCGCTCTCAATTTGCCCAATAGAGCCAACTCTTCTTTTACCTTAAATTTGGAAAATGTTTTATTGGATAGTATAAGTTTTTATGTGAAAGTCAGTTCTGAAGAAAATCAAGATGTGTTTGATTTTTTGATAGATGATAGTTTAATGCTTTCTTTGTCGGGTTATGTGGATTGGACTTATAAGAGTTTTTTGCTTAATGAAGGACAGCATACTCTTGTTTTCAACTACCACAAAGATAAAATGGTAAGTGTGGGTGAAGATGCTGTTTGGCTGGATAATATATCTTTACCTTTTCAAACTTATATAGGCTTACAACAAGAAAAGACAACTTTTGATACCCCCATTCTCATTTACCCGAATCCATTTACAGATGTTATCAAAATAGAAAAAATGTTGCCTGATACAAAGGTTTATATCTATGATAATCTTTCAAATATGGTTTATTTTAGAACAATAAAGGAACGCTACTTTGAACTAAATTTGGAATTTTTAAAAAATGGTGTTTACTATATTGTTTTTCAAAATAATGAAACAGTCTATTATAAAGCCAAAATTGTAAAAACAAATTAAAACAATGACAATTTATTACAACTCGTTATAATCTATCATACTTAATTGGAAAAAAACTTCTGTCTTTTTGTGTCAGTTTTTGTTTTTTTATTTTGTTGAAAACAAGAATTATTTATAATTTTGCAAACTAAAAAATAAATCTATTTACAAAAATACAAACAAAAGATGAATATTGTAGTATACTTGCTCACTTTGATAGGTTCGTTGGGAATGTTTCTCTATGGTATGACTGTTATGAGTGATTCTATTCAAAAACTTGCGGGTTCGTCTCTTCGCAGTTTACTTTCAAAGATAACTTCCAACCCTTTTAAAGGTATACTTACGGGTATAGGTGTAACAAGTATTATTCAAGCCTCGGCAGCAACCATAGTTATGGTTGTTTCTTTTGTTAATGCAGGTTTGATTACTTTACCGGGTGCCATATCCATAATAATGGGAGCAAATATAGGTACTACGGTTACGGCGTGGTTGGTTTCCATACTTGGTTTTGAAGTATCAATAACGTCTCTTTGCCTGCCACTTATAGCCATAGCAACACCTTTGATGTTTACCAAAAAGTACAAGACTTTTGGAAGTTTTATCATTGGTTTTGCTCTTTTGTTTTACGGGCTTGGACTTATGCAGTCAAACGTACCCGATTTTACCAAACCCGAGTATTCTAATATTGTACAATCCATAGCCTCATTGTCTTCTTACGGCTATTTATCCATATTTATTTTTGTTTTGATAGGTTCTTTGGCTACGGTCGTTTTGCAATCTTCCTCCGCCATGATGGCCATTACTCTTATTATGTGTAGCAAAGGACTTATTAGTTTTGAAATGGCTTGTGCCTTGTGTTTGGGAGAGAATATAGGAACAACAATAACCGCCAATATTGCCGCCATGGTTGCCAACCGCACCGCCAAACGTGCCGCAAGAGCACACTTGCTTTTTAATCTTACCGGTGTTGCATGGATTCTTATATTGTTTTACCCGGTTACTCATCTTATAGATATTTTTTCTGTAAGCATAGGTTTAGGCTCCCCATTACTACAAGCCACCTCCATTCCTATAGCATTGTCTTTGTTTCACTCATTTTTTAATATAGCAAATACTCTTGTCCTTGTTTGGTTTATTCCAACCATGGTTAAAGCGCTTAATAAAATAGTGCCTGAGACAGATGATGAAGAAGTATTTCGTTTGGAATACATACACAAGGGTTTGATACATTCGGGCGAAGTTGCCCTTGAACCTGCAAAAAAAGAAATAGAAGTATTCTCTCACAGAGTCTTGCGTATGTATGATTTTCTTCCTACGATGTTTTGCTCAAAGGATAACAAAGAAAAGGATTCTTTATTTGAAAGAACATCCAAATATGAGGAGATAACCGACAGAATGGAATTGGAAATAACTTCCTATATAAGCAAAGCCACCGAAAACGAAATGTCGCAGACTGCAATTTGGAATACGGAGGCAATGCTGAAAATAGTGGATAACTTGGAAAGTATTGGTGATAGTTGTTATCAAATTTCGCTCTCCATCAGGCAAAAAGACGAAAAGAAAATAGAATTTACAGAAATTCAAAATCAAAACCTTCTGACCATGTTTGATATGGTTAAGGAATCTTTAGAAGAAATGAATCACAATCTTTGCTCCTCTTATGCCGATGTAAATGGAAACAAAGCCTCAGAAATAGAGGACAGTATCAATGTCTTTCGCGACAGAATAAGAGAAGAACACAATCAAAGCATAATACACGGAGATTATTCTTATCAGACAGATATACTTTACACCAATTTATATTCTCAATTGGAAAAATTGGCAGATTATGTTATCAATATAACCGAAGCAATTACAAAAAAGAAAAACTCTTAAAATTTATGTTTTTGATGAAAGAGACTTGTATCGTCAAATAAAAAAATTGTAACTTTGCATAAAATATTTTTCTTGTTTTATGAAGAAAGTAAGTAGTATTTTATATTTGTTGCTTATCATATTATTTGTTGTTGCTTGCAAAGGCAAACAAGAGCAAGTTAATAATAACTCTGTACAACAAGAAAAAGAGCCGAAAGTTTGGGTAAAGGAAATAGGGAGCGAGGAGTTTTTGACTAAAGTTTTGGATATAAGTTCTTATAAAGAGGGACAACCTTTGAAATTTAAGGGGGATAAACCCGTTATAGTGGATTTTTCAGCCGAATGGTGTGGTCCATGTAAAAGGCAGGCACCCATATTGGAAAAAATCGCCCGACAATATGAGGGGAAAATAGATATTTATAAAGTGGATGTGGATAAGACAAAAGACGTGGCAAGATTTTTCAATGTCAGCAGTATTCCTACACTTTTATTTGTACCAAAGGGTGGAGATTTGTTTTTTTATACGGGACTTACCTCTCAAGAAGAGTTGCAAGAAGCGGTGGAAACAATGTTGCCCATAGAAAAACAAGATACACTTCAACAAAGTATTTAAAAAAGACTACCACCAATGAACCCTAATTTAAATCCCGATAATTCAAGACTTTCTTCACAAGAGAGAGATTATGAGAAGGCTCTTAGGCCTTTGGGGTTTAGTGATTTTACGGGACAAGAAAGAATAAAGGATAATTTGCGTATTTTCGTTCAAGCGGCAAGAGAAAGAAAAGAGGCTTTAGACCATGTGCTTTTGCATGGACCTCCGGGCTTGGGCAAAACAACTCTTTCTTATATTATAGCAAACGAATTGGGGGTAAATGTAAAAATGACTTCGGGGCCTGTATTGGACAAACCGGGAGAGTTAGCAGGGATACTTACCAATTTGGAAAGAAATGATGTGCTTTTTATAGATGAAATACACAGACTTTCGCCCATAGTGGAGGAATATCTTTATTCTGCTATGGAGGACTACAAAATAGATATTTTAATAGAAAGCGGGCCTAATGCAAAGAGTGTGGAAATAGCACTTAATCCTTTCACGCTTATAGGGGCAACAACGCGCAGTGGATTGCTTACTGCTCCGTTGCGTAGCAGGTTTGGTATAACTTGCAGACTTACTTATTATAACCATGATACGCTTTGCACCATTGTAAAACGTTCTTGTCGCATACTTAACACACCCATTACCGACCAAGCAGCTTTGGAAATAGCCTCTCGCTCAAGAGGTACTCCTCGTATAGCTAATCTTTTACTTAGGCGAGTAAGAGATTTTGCTCAGATAAAGGGTGATGGAGAAATAAATATGGATATTGCCAAAATGGCTTTGGAAGCGTTGAATGTGGATAAAAACGGATTGGATGAAATGGACAACAGAATTTTATCTGCAATAATAGATAAGTTTAAAGGCGGGCCTGTGGGCTTGACCACCATAGCCACGGCCGTAGGAGAGGATGCAGGTACGGTGGAAGAAGTTTATGAGCCTTTTCTTATACAGGAGGGCTTTTTAATGCGTACCTCGCGAGGAAGAGAAGCAACAGAAAGAGCCTATAAACATTTGGGCAGAGATTTTGTTTTGAAAAGAAATACTCAGCCAAATTTGTTTTAAAAGGAAATATTGATTTTTGTTAACCAAGTAGGAGATATTTTTGTTTACAGATATAAAGAAGAATAAAATTTTGCGTAGATATGAAAACTTATTGTTTAAAAGTGTTGTTTGTTTTGACTTTTGTTTTTGCAGGCACTTTGTTTGCACAAACAACGGTGTTGTTAAATAATGCAAACAATGGAACAACAAAAACGGGTTGTAACATTCTTTTTTATGATGACGGAGGATCATCGGGTAATTATACCAATTCTCAAAACAGAAGCATTACTTTTTGTCCCTCTGGTGCTTTACAAAGGGTGGTTGCCGAATTTGAAGATTTTAATCTTGGAGGCGGTGATACCATGATTATATATCAAGGCACAAGTGTTAATGCAGATGTGATTGTAAATGACAATACTGGAACACCTGCCTTTTGTGATGTTTCTTTGGATGGGCAAACAATAACCGCTATTCCTACCAATCCTTCGGGCTGCTTGACATTCCAATTTATTTCTAATGAACAAGAAGTATCACGGGGTTGGAAAGCCAAAATAACATGCGAAGATAAGTGTCAGGATGTTGTAGCGGCTTTGGATACTTTTTATTCCCGTATAGACTCTATGGGAGTAACTCATACTTTTCCTCTTAATATAGAAAAGGACTCTACTTTGGTTAGAGGTTCTCGTACGGACTCATTGGGTAATGTAGTTGTGGATACGGTTATAAATGGAGAAAATTGGTCGTGGGAATATGTTTCTTTCTACGCTTTGAATATGTGTTTGGGGGATTCTATGATGATAATAAATGCTTTGCCTCAATTTCCTTACAGCGACTATACTGTTACCTCAAGCACAGGAGCAGATTCTGTGGTAGGTTATCATCAGACACCAAATAGTTGTGTTTACTTTTGGTCTTTTGGTGATGAACAGAAAGCGGAAATACATGGCACACCTGTGGCAGAGCATCACTATGAATATTTACAAGGTTACAATCTTACTCTTGCTATAGCAGACACAACCGATGGGCATTATTGTACAAGTAAAAATTCCATTTCGGCTCGTGTGCGTGTGGCAAAAAACCCTATAAAAACAGTAGCAAATTTGCCTGATATGTGTTCGGGGGATAAACAACAAGTGTTTGTAGGTTACTCGGCAAATTCAACCATTATAACAGATTCCATTGCTTTTTCTCAAGCAGCAAGAGAGGAATATAATACACGTACTTTTATCCCTGATGGAGGAGGTGTAGGTACGGGAGGTAATTGTTATGAAGCCCCGGTTACATTTAACACCTTTACGCCCGGTGCAACTATTGATGATGCAAGTGAGGTTCAGAGTATTTGTATAAATATTGAACACTCTTTTATTGGAGACATAGGTTTTTGGGTCGTTTGCCCTAACGGACAGGAAGTAACTTTAAAATATAACACCCATACAATAGGTACATTTCTCGGCTTGCCAAATGAGACTGATGGCACTGATAAACTAGATTCCAATCAAAACCCAATAGGAATTTGTTGGACATATTGCTTTTCTAATATGTATCTAACAAATGCTCAAGGCGTTATTTCGGGAGCAGCACCTAATCATTTGGTAAATATTACCGGTTATTCTGGTAGTAATACGATAGATTCCACTCATATAGGCGACTCTTCGGGCTACTTTCAAACTCCAATACAAGGAATAACAGGTAGTACAAGTTCAGGTGCTGGTCTTACATCCGCTACTGTTGTGGATTTAAATGGTTTTAGTACCTTAATTGGATGCCCTTTAAACGGGGAGTGGAAATTACGTGTTTGTGATAATTGGGGTATAGATAATGGTTGGGTTTGTTCTTGGTGGATGGAATTGGGAAAAATGAGTTCAACGGATTGGACTTATCAAGTACCTATAGATACCGTTATGTGGGCAGGACCTTTTATCTCCTCCATCAACAGTACTACGGGTGAAATTGCTCCTCCTATAGATGCTTCTGGGGAATATACTTATGGAATATCTATCATAGATGAGTTTGGTTGTCCTTGGGACACTATAACTTCTCTTAATGTTGTGCGTACTCCTGTGGTAGATTTGGGAACAGATACTGCTTTTTGCGAAGGAGGTACAATGGTTTTGGATGCAGGCAATAGCGGAGCGTTCAGATATGATTGGGAACCTACAGGAGAAACCACTCAACAAATAACCGTGCATTTGGACGAAAACATAACAGGACAACAACAATACATTGCTCAGGTAACCAACTACAATGGTATGTTGTATTGCTATGGTTTGGATACCATAAACATAAATATAAATCACCCTGCTTTGGCTTCCTTTACCTCGGATATGGGATATATGGAAGGTTGCGAACCGTTGCAATTGCAACTTAGAAGTACTTCTTCCAATGCAAACAATTATTATTGGATAGTCGGCGACCAAACTTCAACAGAGGAAAACCCTTATTTTGAACTTACAAGTGGAAGTTATGATTTGTTGCTTGCTGTGGAAAGCGCAGATGGTTGCAAGGATACCATATCTTATCAAAATATTATCAATGTATTTAAAAATCCTGTGGCTGATTTTGGTTGGGAACCTGCTATGCCTTCTGCTTCAGACCCGGCTGTTACCATGATAAATCTGACCACTCCGGAAATTTCTTCAAACAGATATCATTGGCAATTCCAAACAAATAAAAACGATGAAAACTCCATTGTTAATGTAATGGGATATTCTCCTACATATACTTGGACACCGCAAAATGGAGAAAGTGTTGCGGGAGATTACAGCGTTATGTTGGATGCTTATACATACAATGAGTCTCCTTCGGGCAGAGTATATGAATGTCACGATACCATAACCAAACTTATTACCATAGTAAATGACAATATAATGTTTCCTACTGTTGTAACTCCTAATGGCGATGGTATAAACGATGTTTTTGAAATACACAATTTGATAGACGGGCAAGCCTTCCCTGACAATGAACTTGCCATATACAATCGTTACGGTAAGCGAATATACTTTGTACAAGACCTTAGAAACAAAGAAGACTTTTGGGACCCGGATAAAACCAATTCTCCTACAGGTACGTATTTCTATCGTTTTATAGGCAGAGGTCCTATACGTAATGTAGAATTTAAGGGAAGTGTGGAAGTTTTGCGAGACAAATAAAAGAATATAAAATAATTTTTTTAAACAAAAGCACAACATTTATTTGTTGTGCTTTTGTTTATTCGCGTGTATTTTTTTACAAAATTTTTTCATTTTACAAATTTGTTATAATTTTGCAAACGGTTAAAATAGTGTTACTCCGCTACCAATAGGAGTAATGATTTGTTAAAAATATAAAAAGTTTTAAAATGAAAAGATTCAAAAATCGTCTGTACGAATTATGTACAGGTAAGGGTAAGCGTTGTGATTTAAACGCTGACTTTCAAGTAATTACCCCCCCCCTATCACGCAAAGTAACATCTTATTTATTTGGTAAATCAGCCAAATTTTGCGTACTAAGTATTTTATTATTTCTTCCTTTCATTAATTCCTCTGCACAAACATTCCCACAAGGTGATTTAACTTATACTGTTCTGGATACAGAAAGTAAAACAGTATCTGTGAAAGCCAAAGATACAACAATATCAGGCAATTTAGTAATACCTGCAACTATTCAATATGGCGAGGATAATTATTCTGTAACATCTATTGAAAGCAGAGGTTTTCAAAACTGTACAAAAATAACGGGAGTTAAAATACCAAACACCATAACCTCTATTCCCTCATATGCTTTTGATAGTTGTATATTATTGGATACAATCACTTTACCGGATAGTTTAGAAAGTATAAACGGTCATTCATTTAAAAATACTGCAATAAAGAGTATTGTTATACCGAAAACAGTAAAAACTCTTAGCGCTTTAGGTCTTGCTTATTGTAAAAATTTACAGACAATCAAAATTCAAGAAGGCAATACTAAATTTACTTCCAAAGGAGTATATAATAATGACACTATAGAATGCAATGCAGTGATAAATATTAGTACCAAACAGTTGGTATCTGGTTGTAAAAATACAATAATACCAAGTGATGTAAAAAGCATAGGTGCTAATGCTTTTAGAGGTAGTGGTTTAAAAAGTATAATATTACCTCAAACACTTACCGGGCCTAATGATATTGGCAAAAACATAATAAATGGAGGCGCTTTCAGGGATTGTAAGGAGTTGGAAACTGTAACAATATTGTTTCAATGGGTAGGTGGAATTGGTAGCCAGATATTAAATCAGGTTTTCGTCGGATGTCCTGCTTTGAAGACTATATTTTGCTCTTCTCTAAAACCGGTATCTCTTGGTAGTGATTCAAACCCTTCATTCTCTTCCGATATAACAGATGTTACTTTATATGTTCCCGCTGGTTCAAAGAATAGTTATAGTGGTACTTCTGGCTGGGGATATATTGTAAGCAATAACAATTGGACTGTTAAGGAAGTTGCACAACTTTATACAAATCGTTGGAATTTTGTTGCAGGGTTAGGCAATCAGGCGAGCCTGTATAATAACAACAATCCAAATGTACAAAACCAGCATTGTGATATAGCAATTACGGGGTATGATTACACAAATAACGCTTGGAGCAGTAGTTATCTGTATGCAAATGATAGTATGACAGCGGGAGCGGGTTATTTTGTATGGCCATTTAATGAGAATGCACAGGGTACACTAATAACTACCGATGCCACGATGACAACCTTAGATATGTCGTCCTCATACCTTACAAGCGGAAACGTTACTTTAAACCAAACCAATAACGGCGATACCACAGGAGGTGCAAAAT